>CALJUI010000024.1 GCA_937975735.1 uncultured Rubrivivax sp. | reverse complement strand
CGCAGCGCGTCGCGGCTGTTCAGCCGCTCCTTGATCTGGCCCTGGAACTGCGGGTCCAGCACCTTGGCGCTGAGCACGAAGCTGGCGCGCGAGAACACGTCCTCGGGCATCAGCTTGACGCCCTTGGGCAGCAGCGCGTGCATCTCGATGAAGCCCTTGACCGCACCGAACAGGCCGTCCTTCAGGCCGGCCTCGTGCGTGCCGCCGGCCACCGTCGGGATCAGGTTCACGTAGCTCTCGCGCAGCACGCCGCCGTCGTCCGTGAAGGCCACGCTCCAGGCCACGCCCTCGCCTTCGGCGATGTTCTCGCTCTCGTCGCGGCCGGCGTAGCGCTCGCCGTCGAACAGCGGGATCAGCGGATCGGCCGGCAGGCCCTGCTGAAGGTAGTCGTGCAGGCCACCCTTGTACAGCCAGGCCGTCCTCTCGCCGGTCTTCTCGACCGTCAGCGTGACGCTGACGCCGGGCATCAGCACCGCCTTGCTGCGCAGCAGGTGCAGCAGGTCGTGGCGCGGCAACTCGGCGCTCTCGAAGTACTTCGGGTCGGGCCAGACGCGCACCTGCGTGCCGTGCCGCCGCTCGCCGGCAGCGGCCTTGCGCACGACCAGCGGCTCGACCACGTCGCCGCCGGCGAAGGCCATCGTCGCGCACTGGCCGTCGCGCCAGACCGTCACCTGCAGCCGGCGCGCCAGCGCATTGGTCACGCTGACGCCGACCCCGTGCAGGCCGCCGGAGAAGCTGTAGGCGCCGCCCGCGCCCTTGTCGAACTTGCCGCCGGCGTGCAGCCGCGTGAAGACGATCTCGACCACCGGCACGCCTTCGTCGGGGTGCAGCCCGAAGGGGATGCCACGCCCGTCGTCGTCGACGCTGACCGAGCCGTCGGCATGCAGCTGGACGTCGATGCGTTTGCCGAAATCGGCCAGCGCCTCGTCGGCGGCGTTGTCGATGACCTCCTGCACGATGTGCAGCGGGTTGTCGGTGCGCGTGTACATGCCCGGCCGCTGCTTGACGGGCTCGAGGCCCTTCAGCACGCGGATCGAGGCTTCCTGGTAGCTGCCTTGTTTTGCCATGGGCGGGGATTCTAGGAGCCGCGTGACCTGGACCTCGAACGACTCGACCCACAGAATGACGAAGCCCGCCAATGGCGGGCTTCCGGGGGTCTCGACGAACCGAGACTACTTGATGCGGCGACGGCGGCTGATTGCTCCCACCGCGGCCAACGCAAGCCCGACGAGCGCCAGCGTGCCCGGCGTCGGCAGATCGCGGTCCGGACCGCAATCGACGCGGCAGATGTCCTTGCCATAGAGCGCCCAGTGCGAGATCGCGCCAGAGGTGCCCGCCCAGAAGCCACTCAGCGTGATCGTCGAACGGCCGTCCCAGATCGACGACAGGTCGAAGGCGTAGCGACCGGGGGTCGCGCTGCCGTCCTTGACCATGAGCCAGCAGGTCGGGCAATCGATGGCCGCCGGACCGTCCCAGGTGATGGTGCCACCGGATTCGTCGCCGGAGGCGCCGGTGAAGACGCTCGTGTAGGAGCCGGCGAGCGAGCCTTCCTCCGCACCGCCCACGTTCTGTTTGTAGTACTGCGTCAGGCCACCCATGGACGGGCAGTAGGTCGTGATCCACGACGGATCGGGGCCCGTCCCCGGACCGGTGCACGACGGCGTTGGACTGGACGGCGTCACGGTGATCGGCGCAGCCTGGACGACAGCGCTGGACACGAGCATTGCCGACGCGGCAATCAGAACTTTCAATGTAGTGGACATGCTTTGGCTTCACTCACTGCTACTGAACCGTAGCGAACATGCCCATGGAAGCAAACCGCACGCCAGCGCCGCACGAGAATCCTAAGTCATTGATTCAAAAGAAAAACAAAGCGCTCACCAACGCAGCAGAGAAGGCGGATGTAAAAAAAACCGACATCGTTCAGTCCTCTGCAACGCACGGCCCTTGAGCCGAGTCCCGTAGCGGTAGGCGCATCAGACATGAGCGCGGGCTCGGCCCGCTTTGCCCTCAGCGGCGCCGGTGTCAGCGTCGCTTCTTGCCAGGCCCCGCCTCGGCGTCCCCCGCCGTTGCCGTCACGGTCACGCTTCGCGACGCCAGGTTTCCGGCGGCATCCCGGGCGGTGACCGTCAACGCGTACGACCCTGCGGCCAGGCCCCGGGTGTTCCATGTGTAGTTCAGAGTTCCTGAGCCCGCACTGCTGGCGACTACGACCCCATTGATTGCCAGCGTCATGCCGATCCCCTCGACGCCCCGGTCGTCAGTGGCATTGGCAGCGACTTTCAGGCTCCTGCCCGACACCGCCGCGCCATCCGCCGGATTGCTGATCGTGACGCTCGGCGGCGAAAGGTCGACCGCAGCGACGTTGTAGACACTGACCGTGCTTGCCGGCGAGCTGGTCGCGTTGCCCGATGCGTCGTAGGCGACCAGGCTCATTTCCACCGAGCCGTTGGGCACCGAGGCCGAGTCCCAGGCGAAGCCGAACGGTGCGACGTCGTCGACCGCCACCACCCGCCCGTTGACACGAAACTCGACGCGCGCCACGCCGACGTCATCGCTGGCACTCAGCGTCACCGAGACGATGCCCGAGACCGTCGAACCGGACGCAGGCGCCAGCAGGGACACGACCGGCGGCTGGGTGTCAATGGGTGCGCCGGTGGTGCCCAGCGCCAACTGAACGGCTTGGGCGGCGTCGACCCGGCCATGGCCAAACCAATCGTCTCGTCCGGTAGCGCCCAGGTCCACCGCGGAGCGGAACAGCACGTCTTCGACCTGCGCGCCCGTCAAGGACGGGTTGGCTGCCATGACCAGCGCTGCCACGCCCGCGGCAACCGGGCTGGCGAACGACGTGCCGTTCTCGGCGACATACCCACCGCCCTTGGTGGTCGTGTACACGCTCGTGCCCGGCGCGGCGATCGACACGACCGGGCCGAAGGTTGAACTGCTTCTGCGCGTGTCGTCGGGATTGGTGGCGCCGACGACGATCATGTCGGCGGTGGGCGCTGCCGTGGACGACGTGCCAGTGTTGCCGGCACTGACGAACACCAGCCCGCCCCTGGACTTCATGTATTGCGCAGCGCTGAGGACGCTGGCGCTGTGCGCAGCACTAGAGAAGCTGATGTTCGCAACCCGCGCACCGCGGTCGGCCGCGTGAATCAGGCCCTGCGCCATGGCGCTCCACGAGCCATAGCCGCTGTCGTCGCTGATCTTGATCGGCATAACCCGGGCTTGGCCCGCCATGCCGGCCACGCCGACCGCGTTGTTGATGGCCGCGGCCGCGGCGCCGGCCACGCCGGTGCCGTGGTTGTAGACGTCGGACGTGTTACTGGTGTTGGTCACGAAGTTCCAGCCGGACACAAGCTGCGGTGCCAGATCCGGATGAGTCGCGTCGACACCGGTGTCCAGAATCGCGATCGTCACGCCGGCCCCCATCGTTCGGTCCCACGCGCCGGGGGCCCCGGTCTTCGCCAGATGCCATTGACTGCCGAAGTAGGGGTCGTTGGGCGCAGCGTCCGGCTTCGCCTGTCGGTCAAGCTCGGCAAACTTGATGTGGGGATGCCGCGCCAGTCGCAACACCGCCGACGCCTCCGCGCCCGCGGGAACCTCGACGATCCGCAGTGCCGTGCCCCCGATGCGTCTTGCCTTACCCGCACCGTTCTCGCTGAGTACTCGCGCGAGGGCATGATCCGGCAGACCCGCCTTGGGCATCAACAAGATCCGCCCGGCCATATGCGATGGGGCCGATGCGGGCTGGGCCGAAGCCACGCCCGCGGTCACGAGCCAACCGGCCACTACGGCGGCCGCCACGAACGACCAATCAGGACGGGCCGGCTGAACACGTTTCGAAATGACGAACAACTGCATGACGGTTTCCATTCGACGGCTCACGCCAGGAAGGAAGCCGCCAGCGGAGTCACGGCAGCGCGCCGAGTCCCAGCCCGCCCGCGATTCCGCGGAGGGCGCCGAGGATCCGAGGAGGTTTCTGGCAGTCCAGCCGTCCTGGGGCGTGAGCCCTTTAGACCGAAGACTTTGTGCCCCTTGCTTTCGCAAGGTTTACCTTTGTCAGAAAGCCTGATCGTAGGTGCTGGTGCGGCCTCGCGCCCGCATGACACACCTTCTGTCACACGTCTTGCACCTTCGCGCATGCGAGTCGCCTGCGCGTGTCGACAGCCGCGCCGGACCCGCCAAGGAGAACCGTCAATTCTGTGCAGTGCCGTTCCGCGCCGTCCGCGACTCGTCGACCGGGCGATCGAATCGCATGAACCAGAACCCCTCCCGCGGCACCTCGTGCACGACCGCGCCCAGCCGGGTGTAGAAGCCCGGCCCGTCGGTGCCGAAGTAGACCCGCTCTGCGCCCAGGCGC
The DNA here is from genome assembly GCA_937975735.1 of uncultured Rubrivivax sp. Classification (GTDB taxonomy): domain Bacteria; phylum Pseudomonadota; class Gammaproteobacteria; order Burkholderiales; family Burkholderiaceae_C; genus Rubrivivax. Next base: position 2,421 of record CALJUI010000024.1, on the reverse strand, counting down.
CAGGCTTCGGCCAACAGCGCGCGCACGAGCGCCGAACCGACGCCGCGCCCGCGCCATGGCTCGGCGACGACCATGCCGGCGAGCCATGGCGTCCAGTCGGTGTGAGCCTCGTCGTCGTTCTCGACCAGGTTGACGACGCCGATCGGTTCGCCCCGGTGCAGCGCGATCAAGGTGATCGGCACCCGATCGGCCGAGTCGGCCTGCGCGAGTCGCACGGCCATGCGCTCGACGCTGGCACCGGGCACGGCAGTCCAGAATTCGCTGTGGATCATTGCGGCGACCGCGTCGCGGTGCTGCGGGCAGCGGAACAGGTGCTCGATCCGCAGCCCGTCCACGCCTCAGCCCCGCCAGGCGCCGGCGTAGCGCTCCATGCCCAGGCCCGCGAGATCGATGTCGGGCCGGCGCCCGGCCACCAGGTCGGCGATCACGCGGCCGGTGCCGGCGGCCATCGTCCAGCCCAGCGTGCCGTGCCCGGTGGCCAGCAGCAGCCCGTCGATCGGCGTCGCGCCGATCACCGGCGTGCCGTCGGGCGTCATCGGCCGCAGGCCGCACCAGAAGCTGGCCTTCGACACGTCGCCGCCGCGCGGGAACAGGTCGCTGACGACGTGGGTCAATGTCTCGCGGCGCGGCTCGCGCAAGGCGTTGTTGTAGCCCGCCAGCTCCGCGGTGCCGCCGACGCGGATGCGGTCGCCCAGGCGCGTGACCGCGACCTTGTGCGTCTCGTCCATGATCGTCGACTCCGGCGCATGGGCGGGGTCGGTGATCGGCACCGTGATCGAGTAGCCCTTGACCGGATAGATCGGCAGCCGGATGCCGATCGGCCGCAGCAGCGTCGGCGAGTGGCTGCCCAATGCCAGCACGATGCGGTCGGCGGCCAGCGTGCCGGCCGAGGTGCGCACGCCCTTCAGCGCGGTTCCCTCGCGGTCCAAGCCCTCGATGGTCGTGTCGTAGCGGAAGCGCACGCCGAGCGCGGCGGCCATCTCGGCGAGCCGGTTCGTGAACTTGAAGCAGTCGCCGGTCTCGTCGCCGGGCAGGCGCAGCGCGCCGACGAACTTGTCGCGCGTGAGCCGCAGGGCCGGCTCGACGGCGCAGAAGCCGTCGCGGTCGAGCACCTCGAAGGGCACGCCGTACTGCTTGAGCACCTCGACGTCGCCTCCGATGCCGTCGAGCTGCTTCTGCGTGCGGAACAGCTGCAGCGTGCCCTGGGTGCGCTCGTCGTACGTGATGCCGGTCTCGGCGCGCAGCGCCTTCAGGCAGTCGCGGCTGTACTCGGCGATCGGCACCATCCGGCTCTTGTTCAGCGCGTAGGCGCGCTCGGTGCAGTTGGCCAGCATCAGCAGGCCCCAGTGCCACATCGCCGGGTCGAGCAGCGGCCGGATGACGAGCGGGCTGTGCGTCATCAGCATCCACTTGATCGCCTTCACCGGCACGCCGGGGCCGGCCCAGGGCGAGGCGTAGCCGGGCGAGATCTCGCCCGCGTTGGCAAAGCTGGTCTCCAGTGCCGGCCCGCTCTGGCGGTCGACCACCTCGACCTCGTGCCCATCGCGGGCCAGGTAGTACGCCACCGTCACGCCGATCACGCCGCTGCCGAGCACCAGCACCTTCATTGGGATCTCCTTGTCGCGGCGCCACTGTAGAGCCCCCGTCACCGAGGGTCCGGGGCGTTTTCCCGGACAATCGCCGAATGAACGACGCTTCGCCCCCCCGTCGGCTGTCAATGACCCAGGTGCTGCTGTGCGGCGCCGCGATCGTCACGCTGTCGATGGGCATCCGCCATGGCTTCGGTCTGTGGCTGCAGCCGATCACGATGGACCGCGGCTGGACGCGCGAGACCTTCGCGCTCGCGCTCGCGGTGCAGAACCTGGCCTGGGGCATCGCCGGCCCTTTCGCCGGCATGCTGGCCGACCGCTTCGGCGCGCTGCGCGTGCTGATCGGCGGCGGCCTGCTGTACGCCGGCGGGCTGGTGACGATGGCCTTGGCGACCTCGGGCCTGGCCTTCATGGGCAGCGCCGGCGTGCTGCTCGGCATGGCCCAGTCGGGCACCACCTACGCCGTCGTGTTCGGCGTCATCGCCCGCCAGGTGGCGCCGGAGAAGCGCTCCTGGGCAATGGGCATCACCGCCGCCGCCGGCTCCTTCGGCCAGTTCCTGATGGTGCCGGTGGAGAACGGGCTGATCAGCAGTCTGGGCTGGCAGTCGGCGCTGTTCGTGCTGGGCATCGCCGCGCTGGCGATCCTGCCGCTGGCCTTCGGTCTGCGCGAGCCGCCGAAGCCGATCGAGGGCCCGGGCGCCCAGCGCATCGGCGAGGCCATCCGCGAGGCCTTCCGCTACCGGAGCTTCCAGCTGCTGACCGCCGGCTACTTCGTCTGCGGCTTCCAGGTCGTGTTCATCGGCGTGCACATGCCGAGCTACCTGAAGGACCA
>CALJUI010000023.1 GCA_937975735.1 uncultured Rubrivivax sp. | reverse complement strand
CGCATCACGCCTTCGGCGTCGATCAGGAAGGTGCTGCGCTCGATGCCCTTGACCTTCTTGCCGTACATGATCTTGTTCTTGACCACGCCGAACATGTGGCAGAGCTTCTCCTCGGTGTCGGCGATCAGCTCGAAGGGCAACTCGAGGTTGGCCTTGAACTTGTCGTGCGAGGCCATGTTGTCGCGCGACACGCCGAAGATCACGGCGCCGGCCTTGACGAAGTCCTTGTGCCGGTCGCGGAACTGCATCGCCTCGGTGGTGCACCCGGGTGTCGCGTCCTTCGGGTAGAAATAGAGCACGACCGCCTTGCCCAGATGCGACTGCGGCGTGACCTTCACGCCGCCGGTGGCCTCGGCTTCGAATTCGGGGAGGGGCTTGTTGACGACAGGTGTCATGGACATGAGTCAAGCGTGGCGCCGCAACGGGCTCAACCCGGGATTATAAGACGCCGGCGTCGGCCGGCCCGGGGGTGATCAGCAAGGCGGCCAGGACCGATCGGCCCTCGCTGGCCAGCACGTTGTAGGTGCGGCAGGCCGCCGCGGTGTCCATCGTCTCGACGCCGATGCGGCGCTCGATCAGGGCGCGGTGCAGCGCCGGCGACACGAAGGACAAGTGCGCGCCGCTGCCGAAGATCACGACCTCGGGACCCAGGTCAACGATGCGCTCGAAGTGCTCGGCCAGCAGCTCCGTGGTGCTCGACGGCGGCCAGCGCTGCACCTCGCCGCGCCAGGGCACCAGCACGCTGTGGTCGAAGCGCGTAGTGCCGACCCACAGGCCGCCCGCTTCGTGTCGCGTGATCACGTTGGCGCCGGGCAGGGAGTCGGGCTGGAACTTCATGCGGCGATAATTCTAGTTTGTGCCCACCGGCCCTTCGCGAGCCCTCGATGAAACCGATCGCCAAGTCCAGCAAGCTGGCCAACGTCTGCTACGACATCCGTGGTCCGGTGCTGGACAAGGCCCGGCTGATGGAGGAAGAGGGCCACAAGATCATCAAGCTCAACATCGGCAACCTGGCGGTGTTCGGACTGGAGCCGCCCGACGAGATCGTCCAGGACATCATCCGCAACCTGCCGCACACCGCCGGCTACACCGACAGCAAGGGCCTGTTCGCGCCGCGCAAGTCGGTCGTGCACTACACGCAGGAGAAGGGAATCGCCGGCGTGATGGTCGACGACGTCTACCTCGGCAACGGGGCGTCCGAGCTGATCGTGATGGCGCTGAACGCGCTGCTCGATGACGGCGACGAGATCCTGGTGCCGGCGCCCGACTACCCGCTGTGGACCGCCGCGGTGTCGCTGTCGGGCGGCACGCCGGTGCACTACCTGTGCGACGAGGGTGCCGGCTGGCTGCCCGACCTGGACGACATCCGCCGCCGCATCACGCCGCGCACCAAGGGCATCGTCGTCATCAACCCGAACAACCCGACCGGCGCGCTCTACCCCGACGACCTGCTGCGCGGCATCGTCGAGATCGCGCGCCAACACCAGCTGATCGTCTTCGCCGACGAGATCTACGACAAGACGCTGTACGACGGCCACACCCACACCAGCATCGCCGCGCTGGCCGACGACGTGCTCTTCGTCACCTTCAACGGCCTGTCGAAGAACTACCGCTCTTGCGGCTACCGCGCCGGCTGGATGATCGTCTCCGGCGACAAGCGCCACGCCGGCGACTACGTCGAAGGGCTGAACATGCTGGCCTCGATGCGGCTGTGCTCGAACACGCCGGGGCAACTGGCGATCCAGACCGCGCTGGGCGGCTACCAGAGCATCAAGGACCTGGTGGCGCCGACCGGGCGGCTGTGCCGCCAGCGCGACCGCGCCTACGACCTGTTGAGCCAGATTCCCGGCGTCAGCGTGGTCAAGCCGAAGGCGGCGCTGTACATGTTCCCGCGGCTCGACCCGAAGATGTATCCCTTCGCCGACGACCAGCAGTTCGCCTACGACCTGCTGGCCGACGAGAAGGTGCTGATCGTGCAGGGCACCGGCTTCAACTGGCCGACGCCCGACCACTTCCGGCTCGTCTTCCTGCCCAACGTCGACGACCTGACCGACGCGATCGGCCGCATCGACCGTTTCCTCGCCAACTACCGACGTCACCACCACACATGAAACCCATCCAGGTCGGCCTGCTCGGGCTGGGCACCGTCGGTGCCGGCACCTACGAGGTGCTGCGCCGCAACCAGGCGGAGATCCAGCGGCGTGCCGGCCGCGGCATCCGCATCGCCGCGGTCTGCCGGCGCGACCAGGCTGCCGCCGCGCGCATCGTCGGCGACAGCGCGCGCGTGGTCGCCGACCCGGCCGCGCTGGTGCGCGACCCCG
>CALJUI010000022.1 GCA_937975735.1 uncultured Rubrivivax sp. | reverse complement strand
CGTCCCCGGCTCAGGTGGCGTCGTTGGTGACCTTGCTGTCCTCGGGCCAGTCGCCGACCAGCACGCCGGTGCGGAATTCGACGCCTTCGGCCTGCATCTGCTCGACGCGCCGGTCGATGTGCGTCTTCTCCATCTTGAAGTCCGGGATGCCGTAGCGCAACAGGCCGCCCAGGCGGGAGTTCTTCTCGAACACCGTCACCGCATGGCCGGCGCGCGCGAGCTGCTGCGCCGCCGCCAGCCCCGCCGGGCCGGAGCCGATGACGGCCACAGTCTTGCCGGTGCGCGCCGTCGGCGGCAGCGGCCTGACCCAGCCCTCGGCCCAGGCGCGGTCGATGATCGCGTGCTCGATCGACTTGATGCCGACCGGGTCGTCGTTGACGTTGAGCGTGCAGGCCGCCTCGCAGGGCGCCGGGCAGATGCGGCCGGTGAACTCGGGGAAGTTGTTGGTCGAGTGCAGGATCTCGATCGCGCGCTGCCAGTCCCCCTGGTACACGAGGTCGTTGAAGTCCGGGATGATGTTGTTGACGGGGCAACCGCTGTTGCAGAACGGCGTGCCGCAGTCCATGCAGCGTGCGCCCTGGATCTTCGCCTGCTCGGCGTTCAGGCCGATGACGAACTCCTTGTAGGTCTTGAGCCGCTTCGGGACGGGTTCGTAGCCCTCCTCCAGACGCTCGAATTCAAGGAAGCCGGTGACTTTTCCCATGCTGATGTCCTGCTGTGCTACTTGGCCGCGGCGGCGCTCGCCGCGGCCTTGGCGCCGGCCTTGGCCTTGGCGGTGGCGTCGGCGGCCTCGGCCTGCGCGGCGCGCTCGGTGAGCGCCCGCCGGTACTCGTGCGGGAAGACCTTGACGAACTTCGCGCGCGACGTCGTCCACTGGTCGAGCAGCTCGCGTGCACGCAGCGAGCCGGTCCACTTGTGGTGGTCCTCGATCAGCTTCTTAAGCTGCGTCTCGTCGGGCAGGCCGCGGTGCAGCGTCGGGGCGGCGGCGTCCTGCTGCTCGCGGGGCGGCACCGGCTCGAGCGCCACCATCGCGGTGTTGCAGCGCTCGGCGAAGCGGCCGTCCTCGTCGTACACGTAGGCGATGCCGCCCGACATGCCGGCGGCGAAGTTGCGGCCCGTGCGGCCGAGCACGACGACGGTGCCGCCGGTCATGTACTCGCAGCCGTGATCGCCGGTGCCCTCGACGACCGCGCTGGCCCCCGACAGCCGCACCGCGAAGCGCTCGCCGGCGACGCCGCGGAAGAAGGCCTCGCCGCGCGTGGCGCCGTACAGCACGGTGTTGCCGACGATGATGTTCTTCGTCGCGTCGCCGCGGAAGTCGATGCTCGGCCGCACGACGACGCGGCCGCCCGACAGGCCCTTGCCGGTGTAGTCGTTGGCGTCGCCGATCAGGTACAGCGTGATGCCGGCCGCGAGGAACGCGCCGAAGCTTTGACCGCCGGTGCCCTCCATCTGCATGAAGATGGTGTGATCGGGCAGGCCCTCGGGGCGGTGCCGGATCAGCTCGCCGGACAGCATCGCGCCGACGCTGCGGTTCAGGTTGCGCGCATCCTCCATGAACTGCACCTTCTCGCCGCGCTCGATCGCCGGCTTGCAGCGCTCGATCAGCTTCAGGTCCAGCGCCTTGTCCAGGCCGTGGTCCTGCGCTTCGGTGTGGTGGCGCGCGACCTCGGGCGGCACCGCCGGCTGGTGGAAGATGCGGCTGAAGTCCAGTCCGCGCGCCTTCCAGTGCGCCAGGCCGGCGCGCGTGTCGAGCAGGTCGGCGCGGCCGATCAGCTCGTCGAACGTGCGGATGCCGAGCTGCGCCATGATCGTGCGCGCCTCTTCGGCAACGAAGAAGAAGTAGTTGACGACATGCTCGGGCTTGCCGGCGAACTTGGCCCGCAGCACCGGGTCCTGCGTGGCCACGCCCACCGGGCAGGTGTTGAGGTGGCACTTGCGCATCATGATGCAACCCTCGGCGACCAGCGGCGCCGTCGCGAAGCCGAACTCGTCGGCGCCGAGCAGCGCGCCGATGACGACGTCGCGGCCGGTCTTCATCTGGCCGTCGGCCTGCACGCGGATGCGGCTGCGCAGGCGGTTCAGCACCAGCGTCTGCTGGGTCTCGGCCAGGCCCAGCTCCCACGGCGTGCCGGCGTGCTTGATGCTCGACCAGGGCGAGGCCCCGGTGCCGCCGTCGTGCCCGGCGATCACGACATGGTCGGCCTTGCACTTGGTGACCCCGGCGGCGATCGTGCCGACGCCGACCTCGGAGACGAGCTTGACGCTGATGCTCGCCTGCCGATTGGCGTTCTTCAGGTCGTGGATCAGCTGCGCCAGGTCCTCGATCGAGTAGATGTCGTGGTGCGGCGGCGGGCTGATCAGGCCGACGCCCGGCACCGAATAGCGCAGGAAGCCGATGTACTCGCTGACCTTGCCGCCCGGCAGCTGGCCGCCCTCGCCGGGCTTGGCGCCCTGTGCCATCTTGATCTGGATCTGGTCGGCCGAGGTCAGGTACTCGGTGGTGACGCCGAAACGCCCGGACGCGACCTGCTTGATGCGGCTGCGCAGGCTGTCGCCGGCCTGGAGTTCGTAGTCGGTCTCGATGACCTCCTTGCCGAGCACGTCGCTGACCTTGGTGCCGGCGGCGATCGGGATGCCCTTGAGCTCGTTGCGGTAGCGCGCCGGGTCCTCGCCGCCCTCGCCGGTGTTGCTCTTGCCGCCAATGCGGTTCATCGCGATCGCCAGCGTCGAGTGCGCCTCGGTCGAAATCGAGCCGAGCGACATGGCGCCGGTGGCGAAGCGCTTGACGATCTCGCTGGCCGGCTCGACCTCGTCGACCGGGATGGCCTTGGCCGGGTCGACCCTGAACTCGAACAGGCCGCGCAAGGTCATGTGGCGCTTGCTCTGGTCGTTGATGAGCTGCGCGTATTCCTTGTAGGTGTCGAACTGGCCGGCGCGCACGCTGTGCTGCAGCTTGGCGATCGCGTCGGGCGACCACATGTGCTCCTCGCCGCGCACGCGCCAGGCGTACTCGCCGCCGGCGTCGAGCATCGAGGCCAGCACCGGGTCGTCGCCGAAGGCGTCCTGGTGCATGCGCACGGCCTCCTCTGCGACCTCGAAGATGCCGATGCCGCCGACCTGCGTCGCGGTGCCGCGGAAGTACTTGTCGACCAGGCCCTTCTCGAGGCCGATCGCCTCGAACAGCTGCGCGCCGCAGTAGGACATGTAGGTCGACACGCCCATCTTGG
>CALJUI010000021.1 GCA_937975735.1 uncultured Rubrivivax sp. | reverse complement strand
CCCTATCGGCGCAGAATCATCAACGCCGAACTCTAGCCAGCGGCTGGCCAGGCGACTTGCGCCGTGTCAGTGAATCGATGACCGGACCACATGGCCGCGCTTCGAGGTGAAGATGGAGATCCTGCCCGCCACGGCTGACGATGCAAACGGCATCGCCACCGCCCATGTACGTTCGTGGCAGGTGGCCTATGCCGGCATCCTCGATCCTGCGTTTCTGGCCGGGCTGTCGGTCGAGCAGCGGGCCGAGCGATGGCGCGGCATCCTGGTGGCCGATGCGTCCCAGACGCTCGTCGCACACGAACCCGCGGTGGGCGGCGTGGCCGGCTTCATCAGCCATGGCCCCTGGCGGGACGACGAGGCCGACGGCGCACATGGCGAGGTCTGGGCGCTGTACACGCATCCGGACGCCTGGGGCCAGGGCGTCGGCCGCGCACTGATGTCGGCCGCCGTGGACGCACTGCAAGCGCAGGGGCGACACACCGTGTCTTTGTGGGTGCTTTCTGCCAACGAGCGCGGCATGCGTTTCTACCGCGCCCAGGGCTTCCAGCCCGTGGACGGCAGCGCCAAGCGGTTCGAGCTGGGCGGGCGACAGGTGGAGGAGGTCTGCATGCGCAAGATGGGTGACGCGAGCGCGCGTTGAGGGCCCGCGGCGCCGGCCGATGCCCTTGGCAACGCCACAGCGCGACGCGCCGCATGGGCTGCGGCATCATCCGGCGCTGGCCGACCGCCTCGCGGTGCGACACGCACGGTGCGTCGACCTATGGACTGACCCACGCGCGCGCCTTCTCCACGAGGACCCCACCATGCCCACCCACCATGGCGCCTGCAATTGCGGCGCGGTCACCTTCACCCTGAGCGCCACGCCCACCGACGCCACCGCCTGCCACTGCTCGCAGTGCCGACGGCAGTCGGGCCACTACTTCGCGTCGGCCAACGTGCCCAGGTCGGCCGTGCAGCTCACTGGCGCGCAGCAGCTGCGCTGGTACCACGCGTCCGACAAGGCGCGCCGCGGCTTCTGCGCCCAGTGTGGCTGCTGGCTGTTCTGGGAGCCGCTGCACAAGGACTACACCTCGGTGGCGCTGGGCGCGCTGCGCAGCCCTACGGGCGTGCGGCTGGAGCGCCACATCTTCGTGGCCGACAAGGGCGACTACTACGACATCGGCGACGGGCTGCCGCAGAACGCGCAGTGACGTTTCGCGACCTTCCCCACCCGAGCCCGCCATGACGACGAGCGAGATCAGCTACCGCCACAACCAGCCGCTGGACCCTGCCGCCGTGGTGCGCGTGTTCGACGCGTCCGGCACCACCCGGCCGACGTCGGACCTGCCGCGCATCGCACGCATGTTCGCCGCGCCGTGCCTCGTGCTCTCCGCGTGGGAGGGCAACCGTCTGGTCGGTGTGGCCCGCTCGCTCACCGACTACAGCTACTGCTGCTACCTGTCCGACCTGGCGGTGGACCGGCGCCTGCAGGGCCGGGGCATCGGCCGCGCCCTGATCGAGCGCACGCGCGCGGTCATCGGCGACGAGGTCTCACTGATCCTGCTGTCGGCGCCCGGGGCCATGGCCTACTACCCGACCGTGGGCTTTCAGCAGGCGGACAACGCGTTCGTCATCAGGCGCAAGCGCTAGGTCCGGCCAGATCCACGCTCGCGTGGGCCGTCGGCCCGCGAACTCCATGTCCGGATCCTGCCGGCGCCGCCGCGCACCCGGTGGAACCATGGCGCTCACCATCCCCAAGGAGCCCGCCATGCCCACGTTCCAGATCACCGGCCTGCCGGCCGAGCCCTTCGCGCACCTCGCCACGCTCGACGCCGACGCGCTTGCCCGCCGCGGCATCTGTCGCGTCACGGCCGACAGCCTGCCCGGCTACCCCTGCCGCATCAGCCTGGCCGACGCCGAGCCGGGCGCCGAGCTGCTGCTGCTGACGTGGGCCCACCATGAGGTGAACTCGCCCTACCGCGCCGCGGGACCGGTCTACGTGCGCGTCGGCGCGCAGCCGCGCTCGCTGGCGCCGGGCGAGGTGCCCGACAGCGTGCGCTCGCGGCTGGTGTCGGTGCGGGCCTACGACGCGCAGCACATGATGGTGGAGGCCGAGGTGGTCGACGGCACGATGGCCGCGGCCACGCTGGCGCAGCTGTTCGAGCGGCCGGACGTGCAGTACGCGCACGTGCATTACGCCAGGCGCGGCTGCTTCGCGTGCGAGGCCAGGCGGGTGCCGTGACCGGCATGCCGGGCCGGCCTGGGCGATGGACCGGTACCATGCCGAACGCGTCCGCACCCACTGCCCGCCGCCATGAAGATCACACGCATCGACCACCTCGTGCTCACGGTCCGCGACCTCGACGCGACCTGCCGCTTCTATGCGGAGGTGCTGGGCATGGAGGTGGTCACCTTCGGCGAGGGCCGCAAGGCGCTGCAGTTCGGCCACCAGAAGCTCAACCTGCACGAAGCCGGCCGCGAGTTCGAGCCGCATGCGCAGCGGCCCGTGCCCGGCTCGGTCGACCTGTGCCTGCTGACCGACACGCCGCTCACCGAAATGGTGGCGACGTTGC
>CALJUI010000020.1 GCA_937975735.1 uncultured Rubrivivax sp. | reverse complement strand
AGCGGCGTGTCGTCGGCCTGGGGCGATGCCGACACCCAGGCCGCCGACTCGCGCTTCGCTCGGCACGACCAGGAGGCCGCCAGCGGCGGGTCGTTCGCGCGCGTCGTGCGCTTCCACGCCGCGGCACGAGCCGCGGTCGGCGTCGGCCTCGTCATGGCGCAGGCGGCGACCAGCGCGCTCGGCGGTCGCACGTTGCCGCTGGCAGTGCTGCTGTCGGTGGCCTATGCCGCGCAGGCGCTGCTGACGTGGATGCTGCCGCGCCTGCGCGGCGACCAGCCCTCGGCGCACGGGCAGGCCGTGCTGCGCGGCCGCACGCAGGGCTACTGGCTGGCGACGATCGGCGTCGACATGGTCGTCTTCTCGTTCCTGCACTTGCTGGAGACGCCGAACAGCTTCAACTTCGCGGCCCTGCTCGTGCTGCCGGTGCTGATGGCCGGTGTGCTGATGCCGCGCCTGCTGGCGTTGGCGACGACCTCGGCGGCCGGCCTCGTCTTGCTGTTCGGCGCCTGGCGCGTGGCCGACGGCGAGGTCGAGTTGACGCTGCGGCTGGCACAGTCGGGATTGGTGGGGATGGGCTTCTTCGTCATCGTGCTGCTCGCCGGCGAGCTCGCGGCGCGGCTGGCGCGCGAGGAACTGGCGGCGCGGGGCAGCCTGGAGCTGGCGCGCCAGCAGGCGCAGCTGAACCGGCTCGTGATCCAGGAGATGGCCGACGGCGTGATGGTGATCGACGGCACCTTGCGGGTGCGGGCGGCCAATCCGGCGGCGCGCGGCCTGCTGATGGCCCAGGGCCTGCCGCCGCGGGCGCCGTTCGCGCTCGGCGGCCGGCCGGCCTGGCAGGCGCTCGAACAGGCGGTTGCCGAGGCCTTCGAGGGCGGCCGCTGGCCCGACGCCGGCCGCGAAGTCGTGCTGCGCTTCGACGACGGCACCAGCCGCACGCTGCGCGTGCGCATGCGCTTCACCCGGCCCGTCGGAGCTGGCGGCGACTCGGCGCCGGCCGAGCCCTACGGCGTGCTGCTGCTCGAGGACGTGCGCACCGCGCAGGCCCGGCTGCGCCAGGAGAAGCTGGCCGCGATGGGTCGTGTGTCGGCGGGTATCGCGCACGAGATCCGCAATCCGCTCGCGGCGGTGGCGCAGGCCAACGACCTGTTGCTCGAGGAGGCGTTGCCGGCCGGGCAGCTGCGGCTGGCGCGGATCGTCGCCGACAACGTGCAGCGGCTCAAGCGCATCGTCGACGACGTGATGGAGCTCGCGCCCGGAGAGGCGAGCACCGCGCAGCCGATCGACGCCACCGCGACGGTCGGTGCCGGCGCGGCCGAATGGGCGCAGACGGCGGCCGTGCCGCTGGGCGCCGACAGCCGGCTGCAGGTCGAGCTGCCGAACCAGGCCCTGGGCGTGCTGTTCGATCCGGACCAGCTGCGGCGTGTGCTGATCAACCTGCTCGACAACGGCCTGCGCCATGCCAGCGACCGGCCCGGCGCGGTCGTCCTGCGGCTGGCCGCTCGCGACGAGCGCAGCGCGACGCTGCACGTGTTCAGCGACGGCGCGCCGATCGGCCCGGAGGTCGAGCGCTACCTGTTCGAGCCCTTCTTCTCCACCCGCAGCCGGGGCACCGGCCTGGGCTTGTATATTTGCCGCGAGCTGTGCGAGCGCTACGGCGCGAGCATCGACTTCCGTCTTCGCGCCGGCACCGAGCGACTGCGCAACGAGTTCGTCGTCACGCTGCGGCGCGCGGCCCTGCCCGGAGTGACGCCAACCCTGCCGCTGAGCCCATGAGCCCGACCCCGCCCGCGCCCCGCCTGCTCGTCGTCGACGACGAGCCCGACCTGCGCACGCTGTACGAGCTGACGCTGGTGCGCGAAGGCTATGCGGTGGAGAGCGCAGGCAGCGTCGAGGAAGCCTGGTCGCTGCTCGAGGCCGTGCCCTTCGACCTGCTGATCACCGACATGCGCTTGCCGGACGGCAGCGGGCTCGACCTGCTCGAACGGCTCGACCGCGGCGCGCGCAGCGAGCGGGCGATCATCATCACCGCCTACGGCTCGGCCGAGAACGCGGTCGAGGCGCTGAAGGCCGGCGCCTACGACTACCTCACCAAGCCGGTCGACCTGCGGCAGTTCCGCGCCGTCGTCGCATCGGCGCTGGGCCGAGCGCCGGCGTCCGCCGACGCCGCCGCGGCCGCGCAGGCGGCGCCGAAGCGGGCACGGGCGACTCCTGAAGCGTCGGCGCTGGACCGGCTGGTGGGGAATTCGGTGGCGATGCAGCAGGTGCGATCGATGGTCCGAAAGGTCGCGCGCAGCATGGCGCCGGTGCTGGTGCAGGGCGAGTCGGGCACGGGCAAGGAGCTGGTGGCCCGGGCGATCCACGACCTGTCGCCGCGGACAGGCCAGCCCTTCGTGGCGGTCAACTGCGGTGCGATTCCCGAACCGCTGCTCGAGGCCGAGTTCTTCGGCTACCGCAAGGGCGCGTTCACCGGGGCCCAGGAGGACCGCGAGGGCTTCTTCCAGGCGGCGCAGGGCGGCACCCTGTTCCTCGACGAAATCGGCGACCTGCCGCTCGCCATGCAGAGCAAGCTGCTCCGGGTCGTGCAGGAACGTGCGGTCCGTCCACTCGGCGGCGCGGCCGAGACGCCGATCAACGTGCGCATCGTCAGCGCGACGCACAAGGACCTGGGTGCCGAGGTGCAGGCTGGCCGCTTCCGCCAGGATCTGTTCTACCGGTTGAACGTGATTCGCATCGGCATGCCGCCGCTGCGCGAGCGGCTAGACGACCTGGGTGCGATCTGCCGCGCGCTGATGGCTCGCATCGCGCACGACGCCGGCATTGCGCCGGTGCCGACGATCAGCACCGATGCGTTGCAGCTGCTGCGCCAGCACGCCTTCCCCGGCAACGTCCGCGAGCTCGAGAACCTGCTGCACCGCGCGCTGGCGATGTCCGGCGAGGACCAGATCGACGCCGAAGACCTCGGCCTGGGCGAGCTGCCCGGGTGGGACGAGCCGCACGACGAGGCAGCGCCGACTGCGCCCCCGGCGCCCCCGGCCGCCACGGAAGCGGCACTGCCGAGCAATCTGGAGGCCTACCTCGACGAGGTCGAGCGCGACATCCTCGAGCGCGCGCTCGAGAAGCACCGGTTCAACCGCACCGCGGCGGGCGCCAGCCTGGGCCTGTCGCTGCGGCAGATGCGCTACCGGATGGCGCGGCTGGGGGTGGACGCCGGTGCGATCGAGTCGCCCGCCGATCGTGCCGAGGGCCGCTGAACGCAACGGCTGGCGCGGCGGCTGGTGGCGCGGCGCACGCCGCGTGGCATCGCCGAACCACGGCCCGAGGCCGCGCGGCACGACGGTCGACCTGCTGGTCTTGCACTCGATCAGCCTGCCGCCCGGTGTCTATGGCGGGGACGAAGTCGAGCGACTGTTCACCAACCGGCTCGACCCGACGGCGCATCCCTACTTCGAGCGCCTGCGCGGGCTGCGCGTGTCGGCGCACTTCTTCATCCGTCGTGACGGCGAACTGCTGCAATTCGTCGACTGCGAGCGCCGCGCCTGGCACGCGGGCGCGTCGAGCTGGCGTGGGCGCGCGAACTGCAACGACTACTCGATCGGCGTCGAACTCGAAGGCCTGGAAGGCGAGCGCTTCGAGGCGGCCCAGTACCGCGCCCTCGTGCGCCTGGTGCGCGGCCTGCGACGCCGCTTCACGCTTGCCGAGGTCGTCGGGCACGAGCAGATCGCGCCCGGTCGCAAGAGCGACCCCGGCCCCGGTTTCGATGCCCGGGCGCTGGGCCGTGCGCTGCGCCGCTCGTCGGTTTGCCGACACATCGCGGTGACGATCGGTCAGCCTTTGCCGACGCGGCATCCGACACGATTCGCGGCGGCGGGGCGCATCAAAGCGAGCACCTCGTCGACGAACGCGCGACGGCGCTGACGATGCCGGCGATTCGTCGGCCGACCATCGGGGAAGTCCCTGGTCGAGCGCTACCGGTAGTGCCTTGTAGGGGCCGGACACCCCAGATATAGTGTGTCGGCTCGTGATAGATTCATGACCGCCGCCGCCCGCCACCCTTTCCGCATCGATGCCGTCGCCGACCCGGCGACTGGCTCGCCCGAGCACTTGGATGCTTGCGCGCAGTGCGGTTCCCGGGGGCCGTGCGATGCGTCGGCGACCAGGCAGCCAAAGACTCACTGACCCACCGACCGGGCCGCGGCGGCGACGCCGTGGTGCCGGTCCATGACAAACCACCGACGAGGGAAGACATGCAGACCGTGCCCAGCAGTTTCACCACATCGACGTCCAAGCCGCCCGAGCGCCAGAGCGCCGGCGCGCCGGCGGCGTCGGCGTTCGCGGGCTACCAGATCATCCGCCGCAACGGCGCGGTGGTGTCCTTCGAGCCGAACAAGATCGCGGTGGCCCTGATGAAGGCTTTCCTGGCCGTGCACGGCACGCAGGGCGCGGCGTCGGCGAGCGTTCGCGAGACCGTCGACGGCCTGACCGAGACCGTCGTCCGCGCGCTGCTGCGTTCGAGGCCGGGTGGCGGCACCTTCCACATCGAGGACGTGCAGGACCACGTCGAACTCGGCCTGATGCGCGGGGGCCACCACGAGGTGGCGCGCGCCTACGTGCTGTACCGCGAGCGCCGGGCCCAGGAGCGTGCGCGCCAGGCGCCGGCGGTCGCCCCGCAGGCGCCCGGGTTGTTCGTGATCGACCAGGGCGAGCGCGTGCCGCTCGACCTCGAGGCGCTGCGCGCGCTCGTCGTGTCGGCCTGCGAAGGGCTGGGTGCCGAGGTCAGCGCCGAGCCGATCCTGGCCGAGACGCGGCGCAACCTGTACGACGGCGTGCCGATGGAGGAGGTCTACAAGGCCTCGATCATGGCGGCGCGCACGCTGATCGAGAAGGACCCTGCCTACACCCGCGCGACCGCGCGCTTGCTGCTGCACACGATCCGCCGCGAGATCCTCGGCGCCGATGTCACGCAGGGTGAGATGCAGGCCCGCTATGCCGAGTACTTCCCGCAGTTCATCCACCGTGGCGTGAAGGCCGAACTGCTCGACGAACGGCTGGCCCAATTCGACCTCGAGCGCCTGGGTGCGGCACTGAAGGCCGAACGTGACCTGCAGTTCGACTACCTGGGCCTGCAGACGCTCTACGACCGCTACTTCCTGCACGATCACGACCAGCGCATCGAGATGCCGCAGGCCTTCTTCATGCGCGTCGCGATGGGCCTGGCGCTGGGCGAGATCGACCGCGAGGCGCGCGCGATCGAGTTCTACGACGTGCTGTCGAGCTTCGACTTCATGTCGAGCACGCCGACCCTGTTCAACAGCGGCACGCGGCGTTCGCAGCTGTCGAGCTGCTACCTGACGACGGTCGCCGACGACCTCGACGGCATCTACGAGTCGCTCAAGGACAACGCGCTGCTGTCGAAGTTCGCCGGCGGCCTTGGCAACGACTGGACGCGCGTGCGCGCGCTCGGGTCCTACATCAAGGGCACCAACGGCAAGAGCCAGGGCGTCGTGCCCTTCCTGAAGGTGGTCAACGATACCGCGGTGGCGGTCAACCAGGGCGGCAAGCGCAAGGGCGCGGTGTGCTCCTACCTCGAGACCTGGCACCTCGACATCGAGGAGTTCCTCGAACTGCGCAAGAACACCGGCGACGACCGCCGGCGCACGCACGACATGAACACCGCCAACTGGATCCCGGACCTGTTCATGAAGCGCGTCGTCGACGGCGGCTCGTGGACGCTGTTCAGCCCGTCGACCTGCCCGGACCTGCACGACAAGTTCGGCCGTGCGTTCGAGGCCGCCTACACGGAGTACGAGGCCAAGGCCGACCGCGGCGAGATCAAGCTGTTCAAGCGGATGGCGGCGCGCGACCTGTGGCGCAAGATGCTGACGATGCTGTTCGAGACCGGGCACCCGTGGATCACCTTCAAAGATGCCTGCAACGTGCGCAGCCCGCAGCAGCACGCCGGCGTCGTGCATTCGTCGAACCTGTGCACCGAGATCACGCTGAACACCAGCGACACCGAGATCGCGGTGTGCAACCTCGGCTCGGTGAACCTCGTCCGGCACCTGAAGGACGGCGAGCTCGACCATGTGAAGCTGAAGAAGACCGTGTCGACCGCGATGCGCATGCTCGACAACGTCATCGACATCAACTACTACGCGGTCAAGAAGGCGCGCGACTCGAACCTGCGGCACCGCCCGGTCGGCCTGGGGCTGATGGGCTTCCAGGACGCCCTGTACGAACTGCGCGTGCCCTACGCGAGCGATGCGGCGGTCGAGTTCGCGGACCGATCGATGGAGGCGATCTGCTTCCAGGCCTATTGGGCGTCGACCGAGCTGGCGGCCGAGCGCGGCCGCTACTCGACCTACCGCGGGTCGCTGTGGGACCGTGGCATCCTGCCGCTGGACACGCTGGACCTGCTGGCCGAGGAGCGCGGCGGGCATGTGGAGGTCGACCGGTCCTCGACGCTGGACTGGGAAGCGCTGCGCTCGCGCATCCGCGAGCACGGCATGCGCAATTCCAACTGCGTGGCGATCGCGCCGACCGCGACGATCTCCAACATCATCGGCGTCGACGCGTCGATCGAACCCTGCTTCGGCAACCTGTCGGTGAAGTCCAACCTGTCGGGCGAGTTCACGGTGATCAACGAGTACCTGGTGCGCGACCTGAAGAAGCTCGATCTCTGGGACGACGTGATGGTCATGGACCTGAAGCACTTCGACGGCTCGCTGCGGCCGATCGACCGGGTCCCGGAGGAGATCAAGCGCCTGTACGCGACCGCCTTCGAGGTCGAGACCCACTGGCTCGTTGAGGCGGCGGCGCGGCGGCAGAAGTGGATCGACCAGGCGCAGTCGCTCAACATCTACATGGCGGGTGCATCCGGCAAGAAGCTCGACGAGACCTACAAGCTGGCCTGGCAGCGCGGATTGAAGACGACCTACTACCTGCGCACCATGAGCGCGACGAACGCGGAGAAGTCGACGGTCCACTCCGGCTCGCACAACGCGGTGCCGCAGGCGGGGGGCGGCGCGTCGACGAGGGCTGCCGCCGACGACGCGCCGGCAACCGACATGAAGTACTGCTCGATCGACAACCCCGACTGCGAAGCATGTCAGTGATCGGTCGTCGTCGATCGATTCAACGCACCAACGCACGCCGACCGACGCGATCACGATGCATCACCGCAACATCGTGATCGCCGGAATGTCAATAAGTGCTTGGTGTTCTCTCGCAACACTCGGATAATCCGCACGCACAGGACACATGCACATGCTGGTCTGGGAAGAAGAAGTCAGAACACCGTCGCCGAACACGCGCCCGATCGCCACGCCGTCGATCAAGGGCGATGCCCCCGTCGCTTCGCCTTCGCCCGCTGGGGCCTCGCGTCGCAGCTCGCCAGCCGCCGAGGCGCGCAGGGTCAACGTCGCCGACAAGCGCATCATCAACGGGCAGACCGACGTCAATCAGCTCGTCCCGTTCAAGTACAAGTGGGCCTGGGAGAAGTACCTGGCCACCTGCGCCAACCACTGGATGCCGCAGGAAGTGAACATGTCCCGCGACATCGCGCTGTGGAAGGACCCGAACGGCCTGTCCGAAGACGAGCGTCGCCTGATCAAGCGCAATCTCGGCTTCTTCGTCACCGCCGACTCGCTGGCCGCGAACAACATCACGCTCGGCACCTACCGCCACATCACGGCGCCCGAGTGCCGTCAGTTCCTGCTGCGCCAGGCCTTCGAGGAGGCCATTCACACCCACGCCTACCAGTACATCGTCGAGTCGCTCGGTCTCGACGAGAGCGAGATCTTCAACGCCTACCACGAGGTCACGTCGATCCGGGACAAGGACGAGTTCCTGATTCCGTTCATCGACGCGATCATGGATCCGCACTTCAAGACTGGCACCCCCGAAGCCGACCAGACGCTGCTCAAGAGCCTGATCGTTTTCGCCTGCCTGATGGAGGGCCTGTTCTTCTACGTCGGCTTCACTCAGATCCTGGCCCTGGGCCGGCAGAACAAGATGACCGGCGCGGCCGAGCAGTACCAGTACATCCTGCGCGACGAGTCGATGCACTGCAATTTCGGCATCGACCTGATCAACGCGATCAAGCTCGAGAACCCGCATCTGTGGACGACCGTATTCAAGGCGGAGATCAAGGCGCTGTTTCTGCGAGCGGTCGAGCTTGAGTACCGCTACGCTGAGGACACGATGCCACGCGGGGTGCTGGGGCTGAACGCGTCGATGTTCAAGGGCTACCTTCGCTTCATCGCCAATCGCCGTGCCACCCAGATCGGTCTGGAGGCGCTGTTCCCCAACGAGGAGAACCCGTTCCCGTGGATGAGCGAGATGATCGATCTGAAGAAGGAGCGCAACTTCTTCGAGACCCGGGTCATCGACTACCAGACGGGTGGCGCGCTGACGTGGGATTGACAGGAGTTCACGCTGAGTGGAGGTGACCGAAAGTCATCGTCTAGAGATCAAGATCCGCAGGACGACCATTGTCGACGTCAGAAGCGAGTTGTCGTCCTGCCACCGTTCATCGCACCGGAGCCCTCGTCGATCAAGGTGATCGCCGAAGAGGTCCCCGGGTGATGAAACACCGCACGGAGCTGATCGGTGCGGTGCTCTTTGCAACTTGATCAAGGAGATCGTTATGGCAACTGCGAAGAAGAAGGCTGCGGCGAAGAAGCCTGCTGCCAAGAAGGCTGCGGCGAAGAAGCCTGCTGCCAAGAAGGCTGCGGCGAAGAAGCCTGCTGCCAAGAAGGCTGCGGCGAAGAAGCCTGCTGCCAAGAAGGCTGCGGCGAAGA
>CALJUI010000019.1 GCA_937975735.1 uncultured Rubrivivax sp. | reverse complement strand
CGCCGAGCAGCCAGCCGGCGCTGGCCGCGCCGCGCAGCAGCGCGCCGTTGAAGTCCTCGCCGCCCTGGTAGTCCATGATATGCAGGCGCCAGAAGAAGTCGTACCAGACCCAGGCCTCGGTGCGCAGCGCCAGGAACTCGCCGGTGCGGCCGTCGAAATGCAGGCGGGTCGACAGCGCGTCGTCGAAACGCACCCGCCAGACCGGCGCGCGGCCGCCGACCTCGTCGACGAGGCCGAGCCGCCGCGGCACGCGGTCCAGCCGCTCGATGCCCGCCACCGCGGCGGCAGCGGCATAGTGGGCGACCGCGAACCGGCGGACGGCCTCGGTGTCGGGCTCGACCCAGTCGCGGCCGTCCAGCGGCCACAGCCGCGGGTTCGGTTCGCTGCGCAAGTTCAGGCGCCAGGACGGGCCGTTCGGCGTGGCCACGAGTTGCGCCGATCGGACGTCCGCCGCCGGCCACGCGGCGGCCCCGGGGGGCAGGATCGCCCAGCCCGCGGGCAGCGCCAGCGCCGGCCGGCGCAGCAGGTCCTCGCCCTTGACCCAGGTCTTGAACGGCAGCCAGGCGAACAGCAGCCCGCTGGTCAGACAGACCAGCACCTGCAGACCGACCCCATAGGCCAGCCAGCGGTGCCACCGCCAGGCGTGGCGGCTCAGGCTCATCGAGCCGGCGGGTACAGGCCGCGCGTCCGGGCCATCAGTCGCGTCAGGCCGTACAGCGTGTCGAGCTGCGGCGTCGAGACGCCGACCCGCTCGGCGATCTCGCGCACCGCGGCGACGATCGCGTCGAGCCCGATCGCGCCGCCCGCTTCGACGTCCTGCAGCATCGAGGTCTTGAAGGCGCCTAGCTTGCGCGTGACCGCGTGGTGGTCGGCCGGCGACTGGTCGATCGCGCAGCCGATGCGCGCGCCGACCGCCGCCACCTCCTGCATCACCGCGGTGCAGTGGGCGCGCACGAGGTCATCGTCGAGGATGCGGTCGGCGGTCGCGCCGGTCAGCGCCGACACCGGGTTCATCGTGACGTTGCCCCACAGCTTGTACCAGACCGCCTCGTGGATGCGCGCGGGCACGCTCGCGTCGAACCCGGCCCCCACGAGCAGCGACTTCACCGCCGCCAGCCGGGCGCTCGGCGGATCGCCCGCGCCGGCGAGCGGCTCGCCGATCATCAGCCCGCGACCCATGCGCTGCAGCGCCACGCCGGGCTCGGCGGTCGACGCCGCGATGTGCACGACGCAGCCGATCACGCGCCCGGCCGGCAGCGCCTGCGCGATGCCGCCGTCCGGGTCGACGCTGCGCAGCGCGATGTCCCGCGCCGGACCGCCCAGGCCATGGCCGAACCACCAGGGCACGCCGTTCATCGCCGGCAGCAGCACGGTCCGCGACCCCAGCAATGCCGCCACCGCCGGCGCCACCTCGGCCAGCGCCTGCGCCTTTACGGTCAGCACGTCCAGGTCCTGCGGGCCGAGCGCAGCCGCGTCGGCCGCGTCGACCACTGCCGCCGCCGGCGCCTGCAGCCGCTCGTCGCCGGAGTGCAGGCGCCAGCCGTGGCGGCGCAAGGCTTCGGCGGTGGCGCCGCGCGCGATCGCGCTGACCTCGGCGCCGGCGGCGGCCAGCCGGGAGCCCAGGCAGCCGCCGATGGCCCCGGCGCCGACGATGCAGACCTTGCGCATCGGCCCGGCCCTCAGGCGCCGACCCGCGCCAGGCCCTCGAAGGCGCTGCTCATCCACAGCTTCAGGCGTTGCCGCTCCATCAGGCCGAGGCCGGGGCCGTCGATGTGGTTGGCGTTGCGCGCCGCCCAGAAGCTGGCGTTGCGGGCATCGATCTTGTTGACGACCGCCTCGTGCAGGCGCTTCAGTTCCATCACCTGCGCGCCCAGGCCCACCGCGCGCTCGAGCTCGCCCGAGCGGGTGAGCTGGCCGAAGTCGTCGCCGCGCAGGTGGTTCTTGACGATGACGTAGTGCACGCGCTGGCCGAAGCGGTCGAGCAGGCGGCGCAGCAGGTCGACCGAGTCGCGGCCGGCGTCCATCACGTGCCAGTAGTGCAGCGCGATGCCGTTCAGGTCGGCCATGTCGAGCACGCCGGACTCGTCCATCCACTTGACCAGCGGCTCCTGCGTCTGCGCCGCCAGGTCGACCAGCACGCGCCGGCCCGGCTCCTCGACGGCCGCCTCGACGATCTTGTCCAGCGCCTCGTACCGGTCGACCAGCGCGGGCGACGCGTAGTCGGCATAGAAGCGCAGCAGCGAACCGTGCGAGCGGTCGGTGTCGAAGCCGACGAAAGCCATCTCGTGATCGATGAAGTACTGCGCGAGCAGGCGTGCGATCATCGACTTGCCGACGCCGCCTTTCTCGCCACCGATCAGGTGGATCTTCGAGGTGGCGGCGTTTTCCAGGGTGGGCACTTCCATGGGCGGCGTTTCCGTGGGGGTGAGGGCTAAGGTGGGATTGTGCAACGGCAGGCAGACGACACCATCGGCGGCCCGGTCCGCATCGGCATGTGGAGCGGGCCGCGCAACATCTCCACGGCGATGATGCGCGCCTGGGAGAACCGCGGCGACTGCAGCGTCTCCGACGAACCGCTGTACGCCCATTACCTGGCGGCCACCGGGCTGGAGCATCCGGCGCGCGACGAGGTGATCGCCGCCGGCGACACCGACTGGCGGCGCGTCGTGCGCACGCTGGTCGGTCCGGTGCCGGCGGGCCGGTCGATCTGGTACCAGAAGCACATGAGCCACCACCTGCTGCCGGACATCGACAGCGGCTGGGTCCACGGCCTGCACAACGTCTTCCTGATCCGCGACCCGGTGCTGGTCGTGGCCTCGTACCTGAAGTCGCGCGCCGAGGTCGCACCCGAGGACATCGGCCTGCTGCAGCAGCAGCGCCTGTTCGACGCGATCGCCGAGCGCCGCGGCGAGGCGCCGATGGTGATCGACGCCGAGGCCTTCCTCGCGGCACCCGAGGCGCACCTGCGCGCGTTGTGCGAGCACCTCGGCGTGGCCTTCAGCCCGCGCATGCTGCACTGGCCTTCCGGCCCGCGGGACAGCGACGGCGTCTGGGCCCCCCACTGGTACGCCGCGGTCTGGCGCTCGACCGGCTTCGAGCCGCCGCGCCCGCGC
>CALJUI010000018.1 GCA_937975735.1 uncultured Rubrivivax sp. | reverse complement strand
ACGCACCGCTTCTACGACCCGATGGACGCGGCCGCGCTGGCCGCCTTGATTGGGCCGTCGACACGCCTGCTCTGGGTGGAGGCGCCCGGGTCGGTGACGATGGAGTTCCCGGACATCGGCGCGCTGGCGGCCGCGGCGCGCGCCGCCGGCGTGCCGGTGGCGCTGGACAACACCTGGGGCGCGGGCATCGCCTTCAACGCCTTCGAGGCCGGCGCCGACATCGTGCTGCAGGCGCTGACCAAGTACGCGTCGGGCGGCGGGGACGTGCTGATGGGTGCGGTCACGACGATCGACGACGCGCTGCACCGGCGGCTGGCGGACACGCACATGCGCCTGGGCCTGGGCGTGGGCGGCGACGACGCCGGCCTGGTGCTGCGCTCTTTGCCGTCGATCGGGCTGCGCTACGAAGCGCAGGACCGTGCGGCGCGCGAGCTGGCCGTCTGGCTGCAGGGCCGCACCGAGGTGGCCCGCGTGCTGCACCCGGCCCTGCCGGATTCGCCAGGCCATGCGCACTGGCTGCGCCACTGCAAGGCCGCGGCCGGGCTGTTCTCGATCGTGATCGACGCGCGCTTCGACCGCGCCGCCGCTGACTGTTTCGTCGACGCGCTGCAGCTGTTCCGCATCGGCTACTCGTGGGCCGGGCCCGTGAGCCTGGTGGCACCGTACGACGTTGCGTCGATGCGGCAGGCGCCCACCGTCAGCGGCGAGGTCGTGCGCTTCTCGATCGGCCTGGAGGCGGTGGACGACCTGCGCGCGGACCTGGCGCAGGCGCTCGATGCCATGGGCTCGCGCTGAGCGGGTGCGGTGGCAAGAGCAGGGCGCGGGATCGACGGGGCGCACGCACCCGCCAGCGTCAGCCCGACGTCACCTTGTGCCGCATCAGGCGGCCCGTCTCGCGCTCCCAGTCGCGCTGCTTCTCGCTGTCGCGCTTGTCGTGCTGCGCCTTGCCCTTGGCCAGCGCGATCTCCACCTTCACGCGCCCGCCCTTGAAGTGCAGATTCAGTGGCACCAGCGTGAAGCCCTTCTGCTCGGTCTTGCCGACCAGGCGCCGGATCTCGGCCTTGTGCATCAGCAGCTTCTTGGTGCGGTCGGGCTCGGCGCGCACATGGGTGGAGGCCGAGCGCAGCGCATTGATGCGCAGGCCGATCAGGAACAGCTCGCCATCGCGGATGTGCACGTAGCCGTCGGTCAACTGCACCTGGCCGGCGCGGATCGCCTTGACCTCCCAGCCTTCGAGCACGATGCCGGTCTCGAAGCGCTCCTCGATGTGGTAGTCGTACCGCGCGCGGCGGTTCTCGGCGATGACGGACATGACGTTCGTGCGGGCGGCGGGGCCGACGGGGCGCCCTCCTAAAATCGCGCATTGTGAAGCACGTCAAGAAGTCGGTCCTGCTGTGGTACTCGGCGCACGAGATGTACGAGCTCGTCACCGACGTCAGCGCCTACCCGGACTTCCTGCCCTGGTGCGAGAGCGCGCACGTGCTGGACGAGCACGACGACGGCATCACGGCCCGGCTGGCCCTGGCCTACATGGGCGTGCACCACAGCTTCACCACGCGCAACGAGCACCTGCCCGGGCAGTCGGTCGTCGTGCGTCTGGTGGACGGGCCGTTCTCGGTGCTCGACGGCACCTGGCAGTTCCTGCCGCTGGGACGCCCCGGCGCACCCACGCAGGCCTGCAAGATCGAGTTCGACCTGCGCTACGCCTTTGCCAGCCGGGCGCTGGAAACCGTCGTCAGCCCGGTGTTCGACCGCATCGCCAACACCTTCGTCGATTCCTTCGTGCGCCGCGCCGAGTCGGTCTATGGCGCCCGCTGAACCGCTGAACGTCGAGGTGATCTACTGCCCGGCCCCTGGGCGGTGCGACCTCGTGGCGCTGTCGCTGCCCGAGGGGGCGACGGTGCACGACGCGTTGCACCGCAGCGGCCTGCTGGAGCGTCATGCATTGAACCTTGACGAGGCGGCCATCGGTGTCTGGAGCCGACGCGTGCCTGACCGTGGACCCTAAGGAGGCGAGGCGCCTGCGCTACAAGGGGCAGGGCGGCAAGCGGCGTCGTGCAGCCGTGGGTACGGGCGACCAGGGCGACGCGCCCTGACGCGGCGGGGCGCGCCGGAACGGACGTTCAGCGGCAGTCGCTCTGCATGACCTGGCGCGCGCGCTGGGCCTCGGCTGCGCGCTGGCGGTCGTCGAGGATCTCGCGCTCGCCCTTGTCGCCGATGCGCACGATGCGCTGGCCGCTCTCCATGGCGGTCAGGTGCGAGCGGGCCTGGCG
>CALJUI010000017.1 GCA_937975735.1 uncultured Rubrivivax sp. | reverse complement strand
TCAAGCTGAAGGAGAGCCAGTCGGCGATGAACTGCATCCGCCGCTACGCCGCCGACGACGCCCACATCATCTACGGCGCCGCCTACGACGAGAGCCTGGGCGACCAGCTGCGCGTGACCGTGATCGCCACCGGCCTGAGCCCGACCTCGCGCCGCCAGTCGGCGCCGCTGACGGTGGACCAGCAGGCCCCGGTGCAGCGCACCGGCACCGACAACCTGCCGGTGCTCAACCAGGTCGCGCAGGGCGGCACGCCGGCCGCGCCGGCGCAGCCCCCGGTGCACGACTACGGCGGCCTGCAGACGCCCAGCGTCTGGCGCAGCGGCCGCACCGCGGCGGCCAAGGTCGACGCGCTGGCCAACCACGGCATGGACGAGATCGAGATCCCGGCCTTCCTGCGCAAACAGGCCGACTGAGGGCGAGAGGCCCCGCCTGCGCGACCCGCAGGACCGACTGAGGCAACGCCGCGCCCCGGACTGCAGCCGGGGCGCACGGTGTCGGAATCCTTGCCACTCACGCGGCGCGCCTCGATGCGCCGTGGCACGTTGTCGATGCCACGGGACAGCCGACTCCCCAGGACGCGGCATGGGCTTCGGCGTGGCCTTCAGTCCGTTGGCGCGCAACTTGCAAGCAGCCCTTCGACACACCCACAAGCAGGAGACCGGGGATGAAGATCAAGTCGATGGCCGCCAGTGCCGCGCTCGCGATGGGCCTGGCCGGAACCGTACAGGCCGTGCCGGTCGCGCTCGAGCTCTCGCTGGTGATGGACATCTCGCCGAGTGTCAGCCCGGCGGAATACGCGCTGCAGCGCGACGGCTACATCGCCGCGTTCAACGACGCGACGATCCGCAGCAACATCGTGTCCTTCGCCGGCTCGGGCGGCGTGGCGGTCAACGTCATCCACTTCTCGCGCAACGCCGCCGAGGCGATCGGCTGGACCCA
Organism: uncultured Rubrivivax sp.; assembly: GCA_937975735.1. Lineage (GTDB taxonomy): Bacteria > Pseudomonadota > Gammaproteobacteria > Burkholderiales > Burkholderiaceae_C > Rubrivivax. Next base: position 4,830 of record CALJUI010000017.1, on the reverse strand, counting down.
GCTGACCAGCTTCGCCGACATCGACGCCTTCATCGCGCTGCTGACCGCGATGGTCCCGGTCGGCGAGCAGAACGGCACCGACATCCACGACGGCATCCGCGCCGCCACCAGCAGCCTCGGCAGCAACGTCTACGTCGGCGCACGGCGCGTCATCGACGTCTCCGGCGACGGCACGCAGAACTTCGACTCCTTCTCCTGCTCTTCGCTCCCGGTGGCCTGCGCGGGCGTGCAGGCCGCGCGGGACGATGCGGCGCTGCTGGGCATCACGATCAACGGCTTGGCGATCGAGGACGGCACCTACGGCGTGTCCGGCCTGACCGACTGGTACAACGTGAACGTGCGGACCACCGACGGTTTCGTGATCACCGCGAACAACTTCGGCGACTTCGAACGCGCCGCGATTGCCAAGATCGGCCGCGAACTGATCGGCGTGCCAGAGCCGATGTCGGCCGCGCTGGTCGGCATCGCCCTGCTGGGCCTCGGTGCAGCCCGCCGTCGCCGCTAGCCGGCTCAGTCGACGAAGAAGTCGGGGATGAAGTCCTTCGTCCCCGGCACCACGCTGTAGCGGTCGAGGTCGGTCACGCCATGGGCGGCGAGCAGTTCGTCGTCGATGAAGAACTGGCCGGTGGTCGTCTTCGGGTCGCTGGTCAGGATCAGGTAGGCGCTGTCGGCCAGGATCTCCGGCGTGCGGCACTTGTCGACGTCGACGCCCGGGATCATCTGCAGCGCCGCGGTGTTGATAGCGGTGCGCGGCCACAGGCTGTTCACGCCGATGCCGTGGCGCTTGAACTCCGCGGCATGGCCCAGGGTGCACATGCTCATGCCGTACTTGGCCATCGTGTAGGCGGTGTGGTTCTGGAACCAGTGCGCCTTCATCGACAGCGGCGGGCTCATGTTCAGCACGTGCGGGTCGCGTCCGGCCTTCGCGCTCTTGATCAGCTCGGGCAGCGCGGCCTGCGTGCAGCAGAAGGTGCCGCGCACGTTGACGCCGAACATCAGGTCGAAGCGCTTCATCGGCGTCGCCGGCGTCGGCGTCAGGCTGATCGCGCTGGCGTTGTTGACCAGGATGTCGATGCCGCCGAAGTGCTCGGCACCGGCCTTCACCGCCGCCGCGACCGCGTCCTCGTCGCGGATGTCGGTGGGCACGACCAGGGCCTTGCCGCCGGCCGCCTCGACGGCCTCGGCGGCGCTGTGCAGCGTGCCCGGCAGCTTCGGATTGGGGTCCACCGTCTTCGCCACCAGCACGACGTTGGCACCGTCGGCGGCGGCCCGGACCGCGATGGCCAGGCCGATGCCGCGGCTGGCGCCGCTGATGAACAGAGTCTTGTCCTTGAGGCTGCGGGTCATGATGGGTCTCCGGGCAGGGCGCGCCAGATGTCGGCCGCGATGTCGTGCCCGACCATCGTCGCGCATTGCCGATACACCGGCTCGCCGGGGTGGAAGCCGTCGCTGGCCATCACGCCGCGGTTGAGCTCGATCCCGATGTCGACGTAGGACACGTCGGCGCGCGTGGCCGCCCAGCGCGCCAGCGCACGGTCGTGACGGCGCGCATCGGCTCCGGCGATCCAGCGCAGCGGCTGCGGCAAGCCAGGGAACTGGTGCACGGGCGGCAGCGGCGCGAACACGACGTGGTGCACGCCGGCGACGTTGCGCAGGAAGTTGGCGATGGCATCGCGCGCCGCGACGGCGCGATGCGACGGCACCTGGTCGACGACGTCGTTGACCCCGGTCACGACGATGGCCAGGTCGGCCGCGAGCGACGGCTCATCCTGCAGCAGCGCCAGCGCCTGCGCGCTGGTCACGCCGGATCGTGCGACCAGCCGCCAGTGCACGCGGGCGCCGGTGGCCTGCGACAGGTAGCGCGACAGGGGCGAAGCCAGCGCGTGGTCCTGCGTCGGCACGCCGACCCCGGCCGCCGACGAGTCGCCGACGACCAGCAGCCGCAGCGGCGCGCCGTCGCCCGCGACGCCGGCGCGCGGCCCCTCGGCCTCGGGCAGGCGCGGGATGCGGCGGCGCACGTGCAGGGCCTGCGCGACCAGCAGCGGGCTCAGCGCAAGCTTGGCGGTCAGCGACATCAGCTGAACTTCGAGAAGTCGGGCTTGCGCTTCTGGAAGAAGGCCTGGAAGGCCTCCAACGCCTCCGGGCTTCGCAGCCGCACGGCGAACAGTTCGCCCTCGGTCGCGATCGTCTTCAGGATCTGCTCGCGCTGCGGCTGGCGCATCAGCCGCTTGGCCTCGCGCACCGCGCCGGGCGGCAGCGCGTTGAAGCGCTCGGCGATGCGGCGGGCGTGGGCGGTGACCTCGGCGGCCGGCAGCACCGCGTTGGCCAGCCCGCACTCGACCGCCTGTTCCGGCGTGAAGGGGTCACCGAGCAGCAGCTTCTCGCCGGCGCGGCGAAGCCCCATCAGCTGCGGCACCAGCAGGCTCGACGCGTACTCGGGCACGAGCCCGAGGCCGACGAAGGGCATCGCCAGCCGCGCCTCGTCGGAGACGTAGACGAAGTCGCAGTGCAGCAGCATCGTCGTGCCGATGCCGATCGCCGCGCCGGTGACGGCGGCCACCACCGGCTTGTCGCACTCGAGCAGCGCGCGCATGAACTGGAACACCGGCGACTCCGCGGCATTGCTGCCGCCGGCGCCCGGCGGTCGCGCCATGAAATCCTCGATGTCGTTGCCCGACGTGAAGATGCCGGGCTGGCCGGTGATCAGCACCGCGCGCACCGCACCGTCGTCGGCGGCGGCGCGCAACGCGTCGGCCATCGCCTGGTACATCGCGACGGTGAGCGCGTTCTTCTTCTCCGGCCGGGCAATCTCGATCGTCGCGACGCCGTTGAGGGTGGCAACTCGGATGTGGCTCATGCGTTCGCTCCTGCTCAAACGCGCTCGAAGATCCCGGCGGCGCCCTGCCCCATGCCGACGCACATCGTGACCATGCCGTACTTCAGCTTGTGGCGCTGCAGCGCATGGATCGTCGTCGCGGCGCGGATCGCGCCGGTGGCGCCGAGCGGGTGGCCGAGCGCGATCGCGCCGCCCATCGGGTTGACCTTCTTCGGGTCGAGCTTGAGCGTGTTGACCACCGCCAGCGACTGCGCGGCGAACGCCTCGTTCAGCTCGATCCAGTCGAGGTCGTCCTGCTTCAGCCCGGCGTAGGCCAGCGCCGCGGGGATCGCCTCGATCGGGCCGATGCCCATGATCTCCGGCGGCACACCCCGCGCGGCGAAGCTGACGAATCGGGCCAGCGGCTTCAGGTCGAACTGCTTGAGCGCCTTCTCGCTGACCAGGATCAGCGCGCCGGCGCCATCGCTGGTCTGGCTCGAGTTGCCGGCGGTCACGCTGCCCTTGGCCGCGAACACGGGCCGCAGCTTGGCCAGGCCCTCCAGCGACGTGTCCGGCCGCGCACCTTCGTCGAGCTCGACGGTGCGCCGCTTGACGATCACCTCGCCGCTGTCGAGGTCCGGCGTGCGCGAGACCACCTCGACCGGCGTCATCTCGGCCTTGAACTCGCCGGCGGCCATCGCCTTCAGCGCGCGCTGGTGCGACTGCAGCGCGAAGGCGTCCTGGTCCTCGCGCGTGACCTTCCACTGCGCCGCGACCTTCTCCGCCGTCATGCCCATGCCGTAGGCGATGCCGATGTTCTCGTCCTTGGCGAACACCTCGGGGTTGAAGCTGGGCTTGTTGCCGGTCATCGGGACCAGGCTCATGCTCTCGGCGCCGCCGGCGATCATCACGTCGGCCTGGCCGGTGCGGATGCGGTCGGCGGCCATCTGGATCGCGGTGATGCCCGAGGCGCAGAAGCGGTTGACCGTCGCGCCGCCCACCGAGTGCGGCAGCCCGGCCAGCACCATCGCGACACGCGCCATGTTCATGCCCTGTTCGCCCTCGGGGAAGCTGCAGCCGATGATCGCGTCCTCGATCGCCTTCGGGTCGAGCGAGGGCACCTGGGCCAGCGCATTCTTCACCGCCGCGACGAGCAGGTCGTCGGGTCGGGTGTTGCGGAAATAGCCGCGGCCGGACTTGCCGATCGGCGTGCGGGTGGCGGCGACGACGTAGGCGTCCTGGATCTGTTGGCTCATGGCGTCGTCTCCGTTCAGTTGCGGACCGGCTTGCCGGTTTGCAGCATGCCCATGATGCGCTCCTGGGTCTTGGGGTGGTCCAGCAGCGCGCAGAAGTGCTGGCGCTCCAGCGTCATCAGGTACTCCTCGGTGACCAGCGAACCGGCGTCGACGTCGCCGCCGCAGATCACGTCGGCGATGCAGCTGGCGAGGTGGAAATCGTGCGCGCTGGCAAAGCCGCCGTCGCGCAGGTTGACCAGCTGCCCGGTGATCGTCGCCTTCGCGTTGCGCCCGGCGACCGGGAACAGCGCCCTGTGCGGCGGCCGGTAGCCGCTGTCGGCCATCGCCTTGGCCTGCGCGCTGGCGACGAACAGCAACTCGTCCTTGTGCGGGACGATCACGTCGCTCCACAGCAGGTAGCCCATCTGGCGGGCCTCCAGCGCACTCGTCGCCACCTTAGCCATCGCGGCATTCGTGAAGCCGTCGGTGATGAACTTCAGCAGGTCGGCGTCGGCGTTGCCGGCGCTGGCCATCTCGGCGGCACGGCGCGCGATCGCCGCCAGCCCGCCCCCGCCCGGGATCAGCCCGACGCCGACCTCGACCAGGCCGACGTAGCTCTCCATGTGCGCGACACGGCGCGCGCAGTGCGTGGCCAGTTCGCAGCCGCCGCCGAGCGCCAGGCCGCGCATCGCGGCCACCACCGGCACCGGCGCATAGCGGCTGGGGAGGAGCAGGTCGTGCAGCGTGTTGCCCTGGGGCACGATGCGGATGGCGCCGGCC
>CALJUI010000016.1 GCA_937975735.1 uncultured Rubrivivax sp. | reverse complement strand
CTGGCGGAGGCCGACCGTCCGGCCGCGGAGCCCGCGCGCGGCGAATCGCGAGGCTGGCGGCACGGCACCCCGCAGGCGACCAAGGACACCGCGCAGGCCTCGGGCTTCCCCACTACGTTCGGTTCGGTGCTGCTGCGCGATGCGGTCGCGACGACGGACAGCCTGCACGTCGCGCGCATGAAGGCCGCCGGCTGCATCGTCATCGGCAAGACCAACATGCCCGAGTTCGGCCTCGGTTCGCACACCACCAACCCGCTGTTCGGCGCCACCGGCAACGCCTGGGATCCTTCGGTCAGCGCCGGCGGCAGCAGCGGCGGCGCGGCGGTGGCGCTGGCGCTGCGGCTGCTGCCGGTGGCCGACGGCTCGGACTTCATGGGCTCGCTGCGCAACCCGGCGGGCTGGAACCATGTCTTCGGCCTGCGCCCCAGCCAGGGCCGGGTCCCGGGCTGGCCGAGGCCCGAACTGTGGGTCGGCCAGCTCGCCACCGACGGACCGATGGCCCGCACCGTGGGCGACCTCGCGCGCCTACTCGCGATCCAGGCCGGCCACGACCCGCGCGCCCCGCTGTCGCTCGACGGCGATGCCGCCGGGCTCGTGCCCGGCCCGGCGTCGTCGGCGCGCGGCGTGCGGATCGGCTGGCTCGGCGATCTCGGCGGCCACCTGGCGGTCGAGGACGGCATCCTGGCCGTCTGCGACTCGGCGCTGCAGCGCCTGGCCGACGCCGGCGCGGTGGTGGCGCCGCGGCCGCTCGGCTTCGACCCGGAGCGGCTGTGGCGGGCCTGGCTGGTCTGGCGCTGCGCACTGGTCGCACCGGCGATCGCGGTGCGGCTCGCGCGCGAGGGCGCACGCGAGCTCGTCAAGCCCGAGGCGCTGTGGGAGCACGACAGCGCGCAGGGGCTGAGCTTCGCCGACTTCCACGCCGCCAGCGTGGTGCGCAGCGAGTTCCTGATCCACCTGCTGTCGGTCTTCGAGCAGGTCGACGTGCTGGCGCTGCCGACGGCGCAGGTCTGGCCCTTCCCGATCGAGCGCGACTGGCCCCGCGAGATCGCCGGCCGCGCGATGGACACCTACCATCGTTGGATCGAGGCCACGACCTACGCCACCTTCGCTCGCCTGCCCGCCATCCGCGTGCCGGCCGGCCTCCATGCCAGCCGCCGCCGGCCGATGGGCCTGCAGCTGATCGGCCGGCCACGCGGCGACGCGGCCCTGCTGCGCCTGGCCGCGGCGTACGAGGCGCGGGCCGGCGAGCTCCTGGCGCGGCGACCGCCCGACTGAGCGCCGTCGGTCAGGGCCGGTCGTCCGGTCCCGGCGCCGGCGTCCCGCCCTTGAGCTTGCCGACCACGAACAGCACGATCAGCGCCCCGACGATCGAGCCGATGAAGCCGGCGCCCTGCCCGGCCGCGTACCAGCCGACGGCCTGGCCGAGAAACCCGGCGACGAATGCGCCGGCGATGCCCAGCAGCGCGGTCATCACCAGCCCCATGCGCTGGGTGCCGGGCATCACGGCGCGCGCGACCAGGCCGACGACCAGCCCGACCAGGGCCATCCAGACGTAGTTCATAGGTGCTCCCGACGAGGCGGCGAAACGGCCGATGCCTGCAGTGTAGGCCCCGACACCCGCCGCGGAATTGACGCGCCAAGCGGGCTCATCTCCGGCGATCGGCTCCACGCTGCTTGCCGAAGAATGGCGTCAAGCGTGAAAAGCCACCCCCGGCCCCGACGCGGACACATTCGTCGACATTTGCAAAGGCCCGAACATGCCGCAGACGATCAACACCAACATCGCTTCGCTCAATGCGCAGCGCAACCTGAACACCTCGCAGGCCTCGCTGGCGACCTCGATGCAGCGCCTGTCGTCGGGCCTGCGCGTCAACAGCGCGAAGGACGACGCGGCCGGTCTGGCGATCGCCGAGCGCATGAACGCCCAGGTGCGCGGCATGAACGTCGCGATCCGCAATGCCAACGACGGCATCAGCCTGGCGCAGACCGCCGAGGGCGCGCTGGGCAAGGTGGGCGACTCGCTGCAGCGCATGCGCGAACTGGCGCTGCAGGCGCGCAACGCGAGCAACTCGCGCTCCGACAAGGACTCGCTGGACAAGGAGTTCGGCGAACTCGCCAAGGAAATCCAGCGCGTGCTGGGCGGCACGACCTTCAACGGCAAGAACATCCTGGCGACCAGCGGCGCCGGTTCGCAGACCTTCCAGGTCGGTGCCAACACGACCGCCGACGACTCGATCGACATCTCGACCACGGACCTGACGACCTCGACGCTGATCACGACGCTGGCCGGCACCGACAGCACCGGCGTCGGCCGCGCGGTGATCGACAGCACCGCCGATGCGGCGACGCTGAAGACGGTCATCGACGACATCGACCAGGCGCTCGACCTGGTCAACGCCGAGCGCGCGACGCTCGGCGCGTCGCAGAGCCGGTTCGAGGCGGTGATCGCCAACCTGCAGATCGCCGCCGAGAACCAGTCGGCGGCGCGCAGCCGCATCATGGACGCCGACTTCGCCGCCGAGACCGCCAACCTGAGCCGCGCGCAGATCCTGCAGCAGGCCGGCACGGCGATGGTCGCGCAGGCCAACCAGGTGCCGCAGCAGGTGCTGCGACTGCTGCAAGGCTGACGCCGGTGGCGGGCGCCTGCAGCGGCAGGACGACTCGCGCCCCCGTTCAAGCGCGCCGCCCATGCCCGAGGGAAGCACCGATAGCTCCCCGGGTCCGGCGGCGCGCCCCTTTTCCGGTCCGGCCACGGCGCGGCGCTCAAGTGTGCGGCGCCGCGGCCGATAGGACTCCGATGGACCGCTCATGGTCCGGGACACAGCGCCATGGCAACGATCTCCTCCACCGGCATCGGCAGCGGGCTCGACGTCAAGACCATCGTGACGCAGCTGATGGCGCTGGAGCGCCGCCCGCTGAACCTGCTGCAGCAGTCGGCCTCGACGCTGAACACCAAGCTGTCGGCGATCGGCAAGCTGCAGAGCCTGACCTCGGCGGTGCGTGACGCCAGCAGCAAGCTGTCGTCGCTGACGCTGTGGGGGCAGACCGTGGCGACCAGCGCCAACCCCGCCGCGGTGTCCGTCAGCACCGCCCCCGGCGCGGCCGCCGGTGCCTACGCGGTGCGGGTCGGCGGCCTGGCCTCGGGCCAGACGGTCTCCAGCCGCGCCTTCGCCGACAGCGCCAGCACGCTCGGCGAAGGCACGCTGACGATCGAGCTCGGCGCCTGGACCGGCGAGCCGACGCCGACCGGCTTCACGCCGAAGGCCGGAGCGAGCGCCGTGACGATCACGATCGGCCCCGGCGAGACCAGCCTGGAGGCCATTCGCGACAAGATCAACGCCGCCGGAGCCGGGGTCAGCGCCTCGCTGATCAACGACGCCACCGGCACCCGGCTCGCGTTGCGCTCGGCCGAGACCGGCGCCCAGAACGCCTTCCGCATCGCTGCGGCCGAGGCCAGCGACGACGGCGACCCGGCCACCGGCCTGTCGGCGCTGAACTTCGACGCGACCAACCCGGCGTCGACGCTGGCGCGCAACCAGTCCGCGGCCAACGCCAGCGCGACGATCAACGGCATCCAGATCGACTCGGCGAGCAACACCCTGGCCGACGTCTCCGACGGCATGACGGTGCAGCTGCTGCAGGCCACCACCACCGACGTCGCGGTCAGCGTGACGCCCGACACCGAGGCGGTCAAGACGGCGATCACGGCCTTCGTCACCGCCTTCAACGGCCTGGCCAGCTACATCCGAGAGCAGACCAAGTACAACCCCGACAGCAAGACCGGTGGCACGCTGCAGGGTGACCGCCTGGCCACCGGGCTGCAGTCCCAGATGCGGGCGCTGCTGAACCAGGACAGCACCGCCTCGGCGACCTTCGAGCGCCTGAGCGACATCGGCATCTCCTTTGCCGCCGACGGCACGCTGACGACCTCGGCGACCAAGCTCGACAACGCGCTGAAGAACCTGCCCGAGCTGCGCAAGGTGCTGGTCGCCGACGGCGCCGACTCGGCGAGCTCCGGCTTCGTCGACCGCTTCAAGGACTTCACCGACCTGGTTCTCGGCAGCGACGGCAGTTTCGAGTCGCGCAACAAGAGCATCCAGACGATGCTGGCCGACAACAGCAAGCGGCAGGACAGCATGTCGCAGCGGCTGTCGCTGGTCGAGGCCCGCCTGTACAAGCAGTACCAGACGCTGGACACCAACCTGGCGCAGATGAACACGGTGTCGACCTACCTGACGCAGCAGCTCGCACTGATGAACAAGTCGAGCAAGTAGGCGCTGATTCGCTGCAAGGCGCGGCTCAAGCCGGCGCCGCGGACGCCGATAAATCCACCATCGCTGCTGTCCGCCCTCACGACACCTCATGTTCAGCCCGCCGACCCTCTCGACCCACGGTCGACCCCAGGCCTTCGCCAACGCCTACCGGCAGGTCGGCGCGGAGACGGCGGTCGCCGCCGCCACGCCGCACGGCCTGGTGCGCATGCTCTTCGACGCCTACCTGGACGCCATTGCCCAGGCCCGCGGCGCACTGCGCCATGGCCAGATCGAGGTCAAGGCGCGCGCGATCAGCCGTGCGGTGCGCATCGTCGACGAGGGCCTGCGCGCCTGCCTGGACCTGAAGGCCGGCGGGGCACTGGCGGCCGACCTGAACGACCTCTACGCCTACCTCGCGACCCGCCTCACGCTGGCCAACCTGCGCAACGACGAAACCCTGCTGGACGAATGCCAGCGCCTGGTGACGCCGCTGCGCGACGCCTGGCTCGAGATCGGTCACCGCGTCCAGGAAGCCCACACATGAACCACGCATCCACGCCCACAGGACCCGCCATGGACACGCGCCTGCTCGACTACTACGAGGCCATCGAACGCGCCAGCGCGGACATGCTGCAGGCCGCCAAGGCCGGCAACTGGGACGAGGTCGTCAAGCTCGAAGGCGCCTGCGTGCTCCTCATCAGCCAGCTCAAGCACGCCGCCCGCCAGGCGCCGCTGGACGCCGAGGCGGCGAAGGCCAAGTCGCGCATCATGCAGCGCATCCTGATCAACGACGCCGAGATCCGCACGCTGGCCGAGCCCTGGCTGCAGGACCTCGACGGCATGCTCACCGGCAAGCAGCAGACGCTGCACTGACCGGGCGGATCGCGGCGGCGATGTTCCTCGACACCCAGCCCGCGGCGCTGGACATGTCCGGCGGCCAGGATCCCTGGTCCGGATTCCGGGTCCAGCACCCCGGCGAGCGCCTGGGCCTGCTGCGCCAGCTGCGCGACGGCAGTGTGCCGATCAACCTCAGCGCGCCCGACGGCAACCATCTGACGACCAGCCTGTGGGCGGTCGACGACGAACGACAGCGCCTGAACTTCCAGGTCGACGTGCAGGGCGAGCGCATCGACTCGCTGGTCCAGGGCGACGAGCTGGTCGCGGTGGCCTACCTCGAGGCCGTCAAGCTGCAGTTCGACCTGAACGAGCTGATGCTGGTGCGCGGCGCGACGAGTTCGACGCTGCAGGCCGCCTTCCCGACCGACATTTACCGGTTCCAGCGCCGCAGCGGCTACCGCGTGCGCACGCTCGAGCGCGGCTCGCCGACGGCCCATCTGCGCCATCCGTCGATGCCCGACATGACGCTGTCGCTGCGCGTGATGGACGTCAGCATCGGCGGCTGCTCGCTGCTGCTCGGCGCCGACGTGCCGCCGCTGCAGCCGGGCACGGTCATCGCGGGCGCGCGCATCGAGCTCGACGCCGACACCCGCTTCGAGGTCGGCCTGCAGCTGCAGCACGTCAGCGCCATCCACGGCGCCGACGGTGGCCTGCGCGTCGGCTGCGGCTGGATCTCGCTGGTCGGCCGGGCCGAGCGCGCGCTGCAGCGTTACGTCGACCTGACCCAGAAGCGGCGTCGGCTGCTGTCGCTGGGCTGAACGCGATGCTCCGGCGGCGCCGCGGCTTCACGCTGATCGAGGCGGTCGTCGTGACCGCGATCGTCGCGGCGCTGGTGTCGTTGACCTGGCCGACTTTCGGCGCCCGCCTGACCCACCACCGCCTGACCGCCGCCGCCGAGGGCCTGGCGCAGGACCTCGCCGAGACCCGCTTCCGTGCCGCCGAGACCGGCCAGGCGCTGCACCTGAGCTTCTCCGGCGCGGGTGCGGACTGGTGCTATGCGGTGGCCCGCAGCCCGGGCTGCGACTGCCGCGGCGCGCTGGCCTGCCAGCTCAAGGTCGTTCGCGGCGGCGACTGGCCCGGCATCCAGCTGGCGCAGGCCCGCGACGCCCATTTCGACCCCGCCCAGGCCGACCCGCCGCGTGGCGGCGCCGAACTCGTGTCGAACCAAGGCGAACGGCTGCGGATCGAGACGTCGGCGCTCGGCCGGCCGCAGATCTGCGCGCCGACCGCGGTCGGTGGCTACCGCCGCTGCTGACGATCCGGGGCGGGCAGGTCGCTCAGACCTGCATGTTCATGATTTCGCTGTAGGCCTGGACGAGCCGGTTGCGCACGCTCAGGGCGGCCGTGAACCCCAGCTTGGCCTTTTCGCTGGCGATCATCACCGACTCCAGGCTGACCGCCGGGTTCTCCAGGCTGAACTCGCGCTGCAGGCGCTGGGCCTGAAGCTGGCTCTCGCTGACCGACTTCAGCGCCTGCGACATCGCGTCCTGGAAGCTGGCGCCGGCGGCCGGCTTGGGCCCGGCGGGCGCGCCCAGCGGCATGCCGTCCGGCCGCAGTCCGGCGCGGGCGACGGCCTGGTTGAAGTCGAACGGTCGGAGCTTGAGTTCCATGCGGTGTGACCCTGAGCCTGGCCCGCACTGTAGTCCCGGCCTCGGCCCGGCGTAGGGGCGAACTGGTCCGCCTTTGCCGCGCTTCTTGCCCCAATGCGCGGCGGGCCGGACCCCAACAATGGCCGCCAAGCTGCCGTGTCGAATGCAGCATCAACCCCCTGCCCTCCATGGACAACGCCGCTGCCGCTTCCGCCCGACCCCTGCTGGTACCCGCCGGCCAGGGCTTCGCCGACCGCCTGCTGGCCCTGCCCCTGCGCTCGAAGCTCGCGCTGGGGGCCGGACTGATCGGCCTGGCCGCGGTGCTGGTGACGCTGACGATGAGTTCGCGCCAGGGCGACTACAAGCTGCTGTTCGCCAACCTGTCGGAAAAGGACGGCGGGCTGGTGATCGAGAAGCTGCAGCAGATGAACGTGGCCTACCGCTTCGGCGAGGGCAACGGGGCGATCCTGGTGCCGGCCAGCAAGGTCTACGAACTGCGCATGAAGCTGACCTCGGCCGGCCTGCCGCGCGGCGACACCCAGGGCTACGACCTGCTCGACAAGTCGCCGGTGTTCGGCCGCACCCAGCTGCGCGAGCGCATGGACCTGCAACGGGCGCGCGAGGGCGAGCTGATCCGCACCATCGGCGCGATCGACTCGGTCGCCGCCGCCCGCGTGCACCTGGCGATGCCGAACCAGAACGGCTTCTTCCGCGAGCAGGAGCGCGCGTCCGCCTCGGTGGTGCTGACGCTGCATCCGGGGCGCACGCTGGACCGCGCGCAGATCGCCGGCATCGTGCACCTGGTGTCGGGCTCGGTGCCGGACCTGAAGGCGCGCGACGTCAGCATCATCGACTCCACCGGTGCGCTGCTGAACCCGCAGGACGGCGGCGGCGCGCTCGATTCGCTGCAGCTCGAGTACCGCAAGCAGGTCGAGGCCAGCCACCTGAAACGCGTGCTGGACCTGCTCGAGCCGGTCGTCGGGCGCGACAACCTGCGCGCCACCGTCACCGCCGACATCGACTTCTCGCAGGTCGAGTCCACCGCCGAGGAATACAAGCCGAACCAGGGCAACGCCCCGGCGACGGTGCGGGCGATCCGCTCCGAGGAATCGAGCGCGCCCGGGTCGACCACGCCCAGTGGCGTGCCCGGCGCGGCCAGCAACCAGCCGCCGGTGCCGGCCACCGCCCCGATCAACGGCGCCGCCGCGCCGCTGCAGGCGGCCCAGGGCGGCGCGGTCGGCGGCAACCTGCGCCGCGAAGCCGAGACCCGCTACGAGGTCGACCGCACCGTGCGGGTGACGCGCAACGCCACCGGGGTGGTGCGGCGCCTCAATGCGGCGGTGGTCGTCAACCACCGCTCGAGCACCGACGCCAAGGGCAAGACCACAACCAGCCCGCTGAGCCCGGAGGAGATCGACAAGCTCACCGCACTGGTGCAGGAAGGCATCGGCTTCAACAAGGAGCGCGGCGACTCGGTGCGCGTGGTCAACGCGCCCTTCCACGCCGAGCCGGCGCCCAAGGTCGAGGAACTGCCGCTGTGGCAGCAGCCCTGGCTGCAGGACCTGCTGCGCAGCGCGGCCGCGCCGGCGGCGCTGACCCTGGTCGCGCTGCTGCTCATCTTCGCGCTCGTGCGACCGGCGATGAAGGCCGCGCTGGTGCCGCCGCCTGCGCCGGTCGGCGGCCAGCTCGACGCCGTCGTCGACGACGCCGAATCGCTGCCGACGCCCGACGGCCGCGGCCGGCCGGCACTGGCCTCGCCGACCGCCAACGACAAGCTCGCCGCGGCCCGGCAGCTGGCCAAGGACAACCCGGCCGCGGTCGCGAACATCATGCGCAACTGGGTCAACGGCGAACCGGCGTGAGGATGCATGGCCACCATGGATGACCAGGGAATCGAGGACGCCGCGATCCTGCTGATGTCGCTCGGCGAGGAGGAAGCGTCCGGGGTCTTCAAGCACCTGACGCCGAAGGAGGTGCAGCGCCTGGGCGAGACCATCGCCAAGCTGAAGTCGATCCCGCGCGAGCGCTTCGACGCGGTGCTCGACAAGTTCGGCAGCAACGCGGCCGAGAACAAGATCCTGGTGCCCGACACCGACGAGTACGTGCGCAGCGTGCTCAAGCGCGCGCTCGGCGACGACAAGGCCAACCTGCTGATCGACCGCATCCTGCACGGCAGCGACATCAGCGGCATCGAGAGCCTGAAGTGGATGGACGCACAGTCGGTCGCCGAACTGCTGCGCAACGAGCACCCGCAGATCGTCGCGGCCATCCTGGTGCACCTGGAGTTCGACCACGCCGCCGACGTCCTGCGCCAGTTCACCGAGCGGCAGCGCAACGAGGTGATGGTGCGCGTGGCCACGCTCGACGGCATCCAGCCGACCGCATTGCGCGACCTGAACGAGGTGATGAGCCGCGTGCTGGCCGGCGGCGACCGCATGAAGAAGACCACGATGGGCGGCGTGAAGACCGCTGCCGAGATCCTCAACATGCTGGGCAGCTCGATCGAGACCAGCGTGCTGGACTACGTGCGCGAGGCCGACAACGACCTGGCGCAGAAGATCATGGACAACATGTTCGTCTTCGACGACCTGGAGAAGCTCGACGACAAGGGCATCCAGGCGCTGATGAAGGAAGTGCAGTCCGAGTCGCTCGTCATCGCGCTCAAGGGCGCGACGCCGGAGCTCAAGGAGAAGATCCTGCGCAACATGTCCAGCCGCGCCGCCGAGACGCTGCGCGAGGACATGGAGTCGCGCGGTCCGGTCCGCCTGTCCGAGGTCGAGGCCGAGCAGAAGGAGATGCTCAAGATCGTCCGCCGACTCGCCGACGAGGGCCAGATCGTCATGAGCGGAGGCGGCGATGAGCAGTTCGTCTAGGTTCGGCCCGTTCCCCAACGTGCCGCCGCCGGACTCCGGCCGTCCCGCGTCGCCCTACGCGCGCTTCATCCCGCGCGAGGAACTCGGCGAGTTCTCCGCCTGGAGCCCGGACGCGCTGTCCGGCGCCGCCGTGCGCGAGCCGGCCTCGCCACCGGTGACCGACGCCGACCAGCAGGCCCAGG
>CALJUI010000015.1 GCA_937975735.1 uncultured Rubrivivax sp. | reverse complement strand
GAGCGACTCGATGAATCCGTGCTCCCCGCGCGCGCCGTGCTCCTCGAGTGCGCGCAGGTTGCCCAGCGCGGCCGGCGCGTCGACCAGCAGGGCCAGCGCACTGGCGTAGGGCGCGATCACCCGGTCCTCCACCGGCGTGCGGCGCAACGCCAGCAGCGGCACGCCGAAGGGCCCGTACTGGAAGGCGTAGGAATGGTCCTGCTCGTAGTACGCGCACTCCGAGACGCCCCAGGGCACGCCCTGCGCTTGCCCGAAGCGGCGCTGCGCGCGAACCGCGGCCGTCGCCACCCGCTGCAGCAGGCCGCCGCGCGGCTCGCGCATCAGCAGCGAGGGCATCAGGTACTCGAACATCGAGCCCGACCAGGAGCGCAGCGTCGGCTCGCCGTCGACGACCAGGAAGGGGCGGCCCAGGGCCTGCCAGTGGGTCACGGGCACGTCGCCCTTGGCGATCGCGACGAAGCTGCCCAGCCGCGCCTCCGACGCCAGCAGGTCGTAGCGCGCGCGGTCGTGCACGCCGTCGTCGGCGCGATAGCCGATGTGGAACAGGCGCCGCTGGCGGTCGTAGAGGAAGCGGAAGTCGGTCGCGTCGGCGAGCGCGTCGAGTCGGTCGGCCACCGCACGCAGCCGGTCCGCCGTGGTGGGCGAAGGCGATGCGTCCGCGGCGCCTTCGGCGAGGTCGCGGCAGCGCCGGCCCACGGTCCAGCACAGCGCGACCAGGTTGCCGCTGTCGACCGTGGACACGTAGCGCGGCGACAGCATGCGCAGGTCCTCGGTCGAGATCCAGTTGAAGAAGTGCCCGTGCAACCGCGGCAGGGTCTCCAGTGTGGCGAGCGTGCGCGCCAAGCGCGAGGCCAGTTCGTCGACATCGATGAAGCCCAAGCGTTGCGCGCAAGCGCAGCTGGCCAGGTACATGCCGATGTTGGTGGGCGACGTGCGCCGCGCGAGCATCGGCTCGGGCTCGAGCTGCAGGTTGTCGGGCGGCAGGTGGTGGTCGTCGGGGCCGACGATGCGCTCGAACAGGCTCCAGGTGTCGCGCGCGAGCTGTCGCAGGTAGGCCAGGTCCTGCGGCGCCAGCTCCGCCGCGCCGCGCGGGCGCCGGACCGGCTGGCTGCCGGCCCACAGCCACAGCGGCGCCAGCGCCCAGACGCCGCCCAGCCCGAGCACCCAGGGCCACTCGGGGGTCACCAGCGCGGCGCTGCCGACGAAGCCCAGTGCCAGCGCCGTCACGCCGGCGTGGCGGCGCCAGAAGCCGGCCCACTCCAGGCGCGAGGCTTCGGCGGCCTGCGCCGCCGTCGTCCACTGCAGCAGCCGGCGCCGGCTCACCAGCATGCGCCACAGCGCACGTGCGATGGCGTCGGTGTGCACGGCCGCGGCCAGCGGCAGCGTGGCCAGCTGCCACAGGGTGCCGCCGACGGCCCGCACCAACTCGCGCCCGCCCTCGCGCAGGAACTGCCGTCGCGCCAGGTCGCGCCGTCCCGGCACCAACCCGGCCAGCGCGCTCAGCATCGGCCCCAGGCCGAGGCTGGCGGTCACCAGTGCGAGGGCCCAGGTCGGCGGCATCGCCTGAACCGCCGTCGCCAGCCACAGCAGCACCAGGGCCGCAGGCGCCAGCAGCGTGCGCCGCAGGTTGTCCAGCATCTTCCAGACGTTGAGCAGGCCCACCCGACCGCGCAGCGCGGCGCCGAGGAAGGGCACCAGCTGCCAGTCGCCGCGCGTCCAGCGGTGCAGCTGCGACCCGCGCACGTCCGGGTGCATCGGCGCCGGCTCGACGAGCGCGACATCGCTCAGGTGCGCCGCGCGCGCCCAGACGCCTTCGTACAGGTCGTGGCTGAGCACGCGGTTCTCCGGGATGCGGCCGTGCAGTGCCCGCTGCATCGCGCGCACGTCGAGCAGGCCCTTGCCGCTGAAGCTGCCCTGGTCGAAGACGTCCTGGTAGAGCTCGGACGCGCCGCTGCTGTAGATGTCGAAGCCCCATGGCCCCGACATCAGCCAGCCGTGCAGGTTGACCTCCTCGTCGGCCGGCAGCGGGCAGGCGATGCGCGGCTGCAGGATGCCGTAGCCTTCGACGACGCGCCGCGTCCGCGGATCGAAGCGCGGCTCGTTGAGCGGGTGGGCGGCGATGGCGACGAGGCTGCGCAGCGTGCCGGCTGGCATCTCGGTCTCGGTGTCCAGCGTGACGACGTAGCGCACACCGGGTTCGACGGCGCTGAGCGTACCCAGGTCGACGAAGGGCGAGGGCGGCGGCGAGTCGTCGGTCAGCTGCGCGGCGAGCTCCTGCAGTTTGCCGCGCTTTCGCTCCCAGCCCATCCAGACGCCCTCGCCCTCGCACCACACGCGCTGACGGTGCAGGAGCGCGAAGCGCGGCAACTCGTCCGGCGCCGTCGGGTGGCGCCGGTTCAGCGCGTCGAGCGCCAGGCGCGCCGCCTCCAGCAGCGCCGCGTCCTGCGGCTCGTGCGGACCGGCCGCGTCGCCCCAGTCCGACAGCAATGCGAAGCGCACATGGCGCTCCGGGTTGGCCAGGTAGTGGCGCTCGAGGCGCGTGGCGAGTTCCTTGGCCCCGTCGGCAGAGCGCAGCAGGCAGGGCACGACGACCAGCGTTCGGTGCTCGGGGGCCAGGCCGTCTTCCAGCGCCAGCCGCGGCAGGCGTCGCACCGGCACCAGCTCGGCAAGCACGCGCGACACGAGGGCGAACATGCACTCGAAAGCCACGAGCGCCGCGAAAGGCAGCGCCAGCCACGTGCTTCCCTGGCGCCAGGCGCCGGCTGGAAAGAGCAGGCCCAGAAGGGCCAGCGTGCCGCCGAGCAGCGCCGCCGCCATCAGCGTGCCGCGCGTGCGGCGAAGCAGGCGCAGCAGCCCGCCCTCGACCATCGCCGGCGAGCCGCCCAGGTGGCGGATCAGGTCCGAGCGCCCGGGGCCCACCAGCCAGTGCGACGGCCCGGCCGGCGGGCCGCGCCCAGGCTGCGTGTCGAACTCGACGGCCGCCTGCGCGACGTCGAGCTCGGGCAGTGCCAGCCGCCGCGCGAGCAGTTCGACCGAGTGCGTGCACTGGTCGCGCGTCATGGTGCTTTCGGCGCGGAACGCGACCGAGCGGTCCAGCATCGCCAACACGCGGCTGACGTGCGCGACGAGCGCCTGCCAGTCCAGGTTGTTGATCGCATGCAGTGCCGTCACGGCATTGCTGACGCTGACGTTGTCGGCGGCTTGCGTCTCGGGGCCGCTCTGCGGCGCGTCGGGCGCCTCGCCGGCGTGGCTCGCCATCCAGGCCGCGGCCACCGCCGGTGCGGTGTCGACGGCGGTGCGCAGCCGCAGGGCCAGTTGCCCGACGAAGGCCACGTGCGCGCCGCGCGCCTTCAGCTTGGCGTAGGCGGCGTCGATGTGCGACGGCAACAAGTGGCCGTCGTGCTCGACCAGCCGGTCGGCGGCCTCGTGCGCTGCATGGCGGCCGGCGACGGACTCGGCCAGCCGCGCCAGGTTCTCCAGCAGCACGACGCGCAGCGTGGCCGGCACCGCCCAGAGCTCACCCAGCGTCAGCGTGTCGACCTCCTGGTAGGCGTTCAGGAAGTCGGCCAGCAGCCCCGCGTCGAAGTTGGAGTCGGTGTGGGTGACGAAGGCCCAGGCGATGCCGTAGATGCGCGGCAGGCCCTTCAGCGGCTCGGTGCGCAGCTTGGGCAGCGCGTCGTAGTAACCGTGCGGCAGGTCGTTGCGGATCTCGGGCACCTGCGCCTCGATCAGGTGGAAGTTGTCCAGCAGCCATTCGGCGGCCGGGTCCAGCGTCTCGCCCTGCCGGTCCAGCGCCTCGAGGTAGTCGCGCGCGCGCTCGATCGCCTTCAGGTTGGCCGAGATGCGCGGGAAGAAGTGCGGCGTGCGCACGCGCCGGTGCCACCTGCGGCGACGTTCGATGGGCTGCGCCTCGGCCAAGCTGCGCCCATGCTCGCGAAAGCGCTCAGTGCCGAACAGCACGGAGCGCACCGGCGGTGCGATCGGACCATGCCGAGGGTCCAGCAGGGCCTGCGTCTCGGCCCGCAGTGCGACCGGCGGCGACCCGCCGCCGGCCGCCCGCGACGGGGCCGGGCGCGTCGCCGTGTCCATCGGCTCAGCGGATGTAGGTCAATGCCTCGCCGACGACGACGGCTCCGAGCACGAGCGTGATCATCCGCGGCACCGCGAATGCACGCGCGCGGTCCTTCATCGCGCGCAGAACGGCCCGCACGCTGCGTTCCTGCCGGCAAAGCCCAATCTGGCAGGCCAACGCCTGTCGGTCGAGATCCACGGCCGCGGATGCTTCCACCCGCGCCGCGCGAATCGATTCGTTCGCTTTGTTCATGGTGGTTCCCCTGATATGGATCTGGTCGCGCACGGACGCCAAGCCCGTGCTGCCAATCGAATTTCATCGTAGAAGCCGCGGGGCCCGATGCGTTGAGATAGATCAACCGCGTGGCCGCTGGCTGGCCGCATCGGTCGAACGCCCGATCGAGACCTCGATGCGCGGACCGCCTGGCTCGGTGTTTCTGGGGTAGGCCCGAGGGCCTGCAGCGGTCATCATCGCCAGGTGAGTCACGATCCGATCCAGGTCCTGTGCTGCGGGACGGCCACGCCCGACCTGACGACTTCGGGCTGGGGGCCCTTCGTCGTGCAGGCCTGCAGCGATCTGCCTGCCGCGGCCGATGCGATGCGGCAGAGCACCTTCGACGCGCTGATCGTGCACTGCAGCTCGATCAAGTGCGCCGAGGACCTGTTGAAGTGGCCGGCGCTCGCGCTGGCGGTGCTCGACGCGGCGCTCGTCGTCGTGATGCCCGAGCCGCCGGTGGCGCTGGCGCTGAGGCTGCAACAGCACGGGGCGCAGGACGTGCTGCCGTTGCGTGAGGCCCTGGGCGAAACGGTGGCGCGGATGCTGCGGCTGGCGGTGGAGCGCAAGCGGATCGAGGTCGCCGCGCGCAAGGCTTACGCGATCGATCTCGCCACCGGGCTGCCGAGCCACGCCCAGCTGCTCGAGCACATGACGCACCTGCTCGCGCTGCGAGAGCGCGAACCGGCTCCGATGGCGCTGATCGTCCTGCGCATCATCGGCCTGACGATCGCCGAGGCGACGCTCGGGGCCGAGTCGGCCAACGTGCTGCGCCGCAAGGTGGCGGTGCGCGTCCGCTCGGGGCTGCGCGCGAGCGACGTCGTCGCTTCGCTGGGCAACGACTCCTTCGCGGTGCTGCTGGCGTGGATCGACGCGGCCGCCGACGGGCCGCGCGTGGCCGGCAAGATCGCGCAGTCGCTGGCCCAGCCGCTGCTCGTCGCGGGGGCCGAGTGCTCGGTGGCGGTGAGTGCCGGGGTCGCGCTGTACCCGGACCACGGCCGCGACGCGGACGCACTGCTGCGCCGGGCGGCCGGGCAGGCCGCCGAGGTGGCGCACATCGGCCGCGCCGACTTCGCCAGCAGCGTGGAGCGCGGCCCGGGCGCGGCGGCCAACGACGAGGGGCCGCCGACGTTCACCTGAGTCCCTCGCTGCCACGCCATGCCTTTCGGGCCACCGCGGTCCGGATGCCGCGGTCAAACCAAGCAGCGACCATGGATCCGGCTCCGCCGGTCCATCGGTCGCGCCCCCTCGAGGGGGAGGCGCCGAAGGCGCCTCGGGGGTGGGCTACTTCAGAATATCGCCCAGGCAGAGGTACTTGATCTCGATGTAGTCCTCGATGCCGTGGCGCGAACCCTCGCGCCCCAGGCCCGACTGCTTGACGCCGCCGAAAGGCACCTCGGCGGTCGAGATGATGCCGGTGTTGATGCCGACCATGCCGGTCTCCAGCCCCTCGGCGACGCGGAAGATGCGGCCGACGTCGCGGCTGTAGAAGTAGGACGCCAGGCCGACCTCGCTGTCGTTGGCCAATGCCAGCGCCTCGTCCTCGGTCTTGAAGCGGAACACCGGTGCCACCGGGCCGAAGGTCTCCTCGCGCGCGCACAGCATTTCGCTGGTCGCGTCGCGCAGGATGGTCGGCTCGAAGAAGCGGTCGCCGCTCTTCTTGCCGCCGGTCACCAGCTTGGCCCCCTTCTTCAACGCGTCGGCGACGTGGCTCTCGACCTTGGCGAGCGCGTTGTCGTCGATCAGCGGGCCCTGCACGACGCCGTCCTCGAAGCCGTTGCCGACCTTCATCGCCTTGACCTTCTCGGCGAGCTTGTCGACGAAGGCGTCGTAGATCCCGTCCTGCACGTACAGTCGGTTGGCGCAGACGCAGGTCTGGCCGGCGTTGCGGTACTTGCTGGCCAGCGCGCCGTCGACCGCGCTGTCGACGTCCGCGTCGTCGAAGACGATGAAGGGCGCGTTGCCGCCGAGCTCGAGCGAGAGCTTCTTGATCGTCGGCGCGCACTGCGCGGCGAGGATGCGGCCGACCTCGGTCGAGCCGGTGAAGGACAGATGGCGCACGGTCTCGCTCTCGCACAGCACCTTGCCGATGGCCGAGGACTTTGCCGCGGTGATCACGTTGAGCACGCCGGCGGGCAGGCCGGCGCGCTGGCCGAGCTCGGCCAACGCCAGCGCCGACAGCGGCGTCTGGCCGGCCGGCTTGACGATCACGGTGCAGCCGGCGGCCAGGGCCGGGCCGACCTTCCGGGTGATCATCGCGTTCGGGAAGTTCCACGGCGTGATCGCCGCGCACACGCCCATCGGCTGCTTGATGACCAGGAAGCGCTTGTTGCCGTCGGTGGTCGGGATCGTCTCGCCGTAGACCCGCTTGCCTTCTTCGGCGAACCACTCGATGAAGCTGGCGCCGTACACCACCTCGCCTCTGGCCTCGGCCAGCGGCTTGCCCTGCTCGGCGGTCATGATGCGGGCCAGATCGTCGGCGTGCTGGTGCATCAGCTGGAACCACTTCATCATCACCGCGCCGCGCTCCTTGGCGGTCTTCGCGCGCCAGCCGACGAAGGCCATGGCGGCGGCGTCGATGGCGGCGCGCGTCTCGTCGACACCGAGGTCGGCGACGTCGGCCAGCTTCAGCCCGGTGGCCGGGTCGGTGACCGGGAAGGTGCCCTTCCCGACGACCCACTCGCCATTGATCAGCGAGGCCGCCTTCAGCAGGCTCGGGTCCTTCAGCGTGGCCAGCGGGGAGGTCTTCATGTCCATGGGGGTCTCCTTGTGCTCGGAACGTGGACCACTTTAGCGCGGCCAGGCCTCGCCGCGCGCCAGCGCGCTGCGAATGGCCTCGCCATCCTCGTCCAGGCGCGGCGGTGGCCGCGCCGCGACCGGTCGCTCGCCGTCCAGGCGCATCGGCGTGGCGACCATCGGCACGCCGTCGGACTCGATGCGCAGCCCGCGCGCCTTCACCTGGGGGTGCTCGAAGACCTGGTCGATGGACAGGATCGGCGCGCAAGGCACGGTGTTCTTCTCCAGCAGCGCGGTCCATTCGGCGGTCGTGCGTTTGAGCATCCAGACGGCGAGGATCGGCACCAGTTCGGCGCGGCGCTGCACACGCGCAGGGTTGGTGGCGTAGGCCGGGTCCTGCGCCAGCTCGGGCCGGCCGGCCAGCTGACAGAAGCGGCGGAACTGGCCGTCGTTGCCGACCGCCAGCACGATGTGGCCGTCCTTGGTCGCGAACACCTGGTAGGGCACGATGTTGA
>CALJUI010000014.1 GCA_937975735.1 uncultured Rubrivivax sp. | reverse complement strand
ATCGCGCGCACGCTGCTGAAGGACCCGCCGATCCTGATCTTCGACGAGGCCACCTCGGCGCTGGACTCGGCCAACGAGCGTGCGATCCAGGCCGAACTGAAGAGCGCCGCGCGCGGCAAGACCGCGCTGGTGATCGCGCACCGGCTGTCGACGGTCGTCGACGCGCACCGCATCGTCGTGCTGTACGAGGGCCGCATCGCCGAGGCGGGCACCCACGCCGAGCTGCTGGCCGCCGGCGGGCTCTACGCGCGGATGTGGCGGCTGCAGCAAAGCAGCGAGGACTGAACGCATGGAGACCAAGTGGCTCGAGGACTTCGTCAGCCTGGCCGAGACCCGCAGCTTCTCGCGCTCGGCGCAGCTGCGCCACGTCACGCAGCCGGCCTTCTCGCGGCGCATCCAGGCGCTGGAGGCCTGGGTCGGCGTCGACCTCGTCGACCGGTCCTCGTACCCGACCCGGCTGACCCCGGCCGGCGAAACATTGCTCGCGCAGGCGATGGAGATCCTCGGCGCATTGCAGACCACGCGCCAGATGATGCGCGGGCACCAGCCGAGCGCGCAGGACGGGATCGAGTTCGCGGTGCCGCACACGCTGGCCTTCACCTTCTTCCCGCACTGGTGGATGGCCTTGCGCCGCGAGTTCGACGGCCTGACCTGCCGGCTGACCGCGCTGAACGTGCACGACGCGGTGCTGCGCCTGACCGAGGGCGGCTGCGACCTGCTGATCGCCTACCACCACGCCGCACAGCCGCTGCAGCTGAGCCCCGAGCGCTACGAGATGCTGACGCTCGGCGAGGAACTGCTCGCCCCCTACTCGCGCCCGGACGCCGCGGGTCGTCCGCAGTTCGCGCTGCCGGGCACCGCGCGAAGGCGTCTGCCCTTCCTGAACTTCGCCCCCGGCGCCTACATGGCGCGGCTGGTCGAGGTGCTGCTCAAGCAGTCGCCGCCGGCGGCCACGCTGGACACCGTCTACGAGACCGACATGGCCGAGGGCCTGAAGGCGATGGCGCTGGAAGGCCACGGCCTGGCCTTCCTGCCAGCCAGTTCGGTGCGCCAGGACCTCGAGGCCGGGCGCCTCGTGCGCGCCGCGCCGCCGGGGCAGTTCGAGCTGACGATGGCCACGCGCATCTACCGCGAGCGACCGGGCACGCTGCGCCACGCCAAGCCGGCGGCACAGGCGCTGTGGCGGCACCTCGCGTCGCCGGCGACCTGAGCCGCTGCCGGCAGGGCGGATGCGACAATCCGCGCCGATGGACCGACTGACGATCAAGCGCCCGGACGACTGGCACCTGCATCTGCGCGACGGCGCCGCGATGGCGTCGGTGCTGCCCTACACCGCCCGCCAGTTCGGCCGCGCCATCGTGATGCCGAACCTGAAGCCGCCGATCACGACGACGGCGATGGCGGTGGCCTACCGCGACCGCATCCGCGCAGCGCTGCCCGCCGGCGCCGACTTCGAGCCGCTGATGACGCTGTACCTGACCGACGCCACCGCGCCGGCCGAGATCGAGCGCGCGAAGGCCGCCGGCATCGTCGCGCTCAAGCTCTACCCGGCCGGCGCGACGACCAACAGCGATGCCGGCGTCACCGACATCCGCAAGACGAGCGCGACGCTGGAGGCGATGCAGCGCGCCGGGCTGCTGCTGCTGGTGCACGGCGAGGTCACCGACCCGGACGTCGACGTGTTCGACCGCGAGGCGGTGTTCATCGACCGCGTGATGATCCCGCTGCGGCGCGACTTCCCCGAGCTGAAGGTCGTCTTCGAGCACATCACGACGATGGAGGCCGCCGCCTACGTGCGCGAGAGCGACCGCTTCACCGCCGCGACGCTGACGCCCCAGCACCTGCTGTACAGCCGCAATGCCCTGTTCACCGGGGGCCTGCGGCCGCACTACTACTGCCTGCCGGTGCTCAAGCGCGAGACGCACCGCCAGGCGCTGCTGAAGGCCGCGACCTCGGGCAGCCCGAAGTTCTTCCTCGGCACCGACAGCGCGCCGCACGCCGCGGCGCTGAAGGAGCAATCGGTCTGCGGCGCCGGCTGTTTCACCGCGCCGGTGGCGCTGGAGCTCTACGCCGAGGCCTTCGACTCGGTCGGCGCGCTCGACAAGCTCGAGGGCTTCGCCAGCCATCACGGCGCCGACTTCTACGGCCTGCCGCGCCACGCCACGACGGTCACGCTGGAGCGCCGGCCGCGCGAACTGCCCGCCACCCTGCCTTTCGGCGACACCGTGATCAAGCCGCTGCGCGGCGGCGAAACCCTGAACTGGAGCCTGGTGTGACCACCCCCA
Source organism: uncultured Rubrivivax sp. (assembly GCA_937975735.1). Lineage (GTDB taxonomy): Bacteria > Pseudomonadota > Gammaproteobacteria > Burkholderiales > Burkholderiaceae_C > Rubrivivax. Next base: position 1,728 of record CALJUI010000014.1, on the reverse strand, counting down.
GGCTCGCTTTGCTCGCTGCCCCCCGCGGGGGCCCAGGCCCTTCTTGGGGCGGCCCGGCGAAAGGCCTGTGATGACCGACAACGACCGTTCGATGCTGCTGATCGATGCCGACAACGTGTCGGTCGACGTGATGGAGCAGGCCGTCGCACTGCTGCTGAAGCTGCATGGCGCGCTGCACGTGCGCCGCGCCTACTGCACCGCCGAGAGCGCGCTCAAGCACCAGGCGGTGTTCAAGCGCCTGGGCATCCGGCCGATGGTCAACCTGTCGGCCGGCAAGAACTCGACCGACATCGCGATGGCCGTCGACGCGCTCGACCTCGTCATCGCCGAGCGCCCGGCGCTGGTCGCGATCGCGTCGTCGGACTCGGACTTCGCGCCGCTCGTCGCGCGCCTGCGCGAAAAGGGCTGCCGCGTGGTCGGCATCGGCCAGGACGGGAAGACCGGCGACGCGACGCGCGCGGTCTACGACGACTTCACCGTGCTCTCGCATCGCCGCTCGGCGCCATCGCCGGCGCCCAAGGCGGCACCGAAGGCGGCCCCGGCGAAGAAGGCCTCTCGGCGACGCGGCGGCACCGCGGCGAAGGCGAAGGCGGCGGCGGCGCTGCTGGCCCCGGCCCTGCCGGACAAGGTCACGCAGATCCTCGAGGCGGTGCCGGAACTCGCGGGCGGCAAATCGATCCAGTTGCGCGTGGCCGCCGAGCGCCTGCGCGAGGCCGGGCTGCTGACGCCGCGCGGGGTCTCCACCCGCCTGTTCCGTCAGTTCCCGGAGCACTTCGAGCTGGAGCCGGCGACCCAGCCGAACAAGGTGCGCGTGCGCACCGCTTGAAGTCCCGCGGCACGCCCCCAGATCCGCCGCTGCCCATTCAACCCGACCGAACCGGACATCCCCATGAAGCGCGTCTTCCTGTTCATCGTCACCAACCTGGCCGTGATGGTGGTGCTGGGCATCGCCGCCAGCCTGCTCGGCGTCAACCGCTACCTGACAGCCAACGGCCTGGATCTGACGTCGCTGCTGATGTTCGCGGCACTGATGGGCTTCGGCGGCGCAATCATCTCGCTGCTGATCAGCAAGCCGATGGCCAAGTGGAGCGCGCGGGTGCAGGTCATCAACGACTCGCCCGACGCCACCCACCAGTGGATCGTCGGCACGGTCCAGCGCTTCGCGCAGCAGGCGCAGATCGGCATGCCCGAGGTCGGCATCTTCGAAGGCGCGCCGAATGCCTTCGCCACCGGCGCGTTCAAGAACAGCGCGCTGGTGGCCGTGTCCACCGGGCTGCTGCAGAGCATGACCCGCGAGGAGGTCGAGGCGGTGATCGGCCACGAGGTGGCCCACGTGGCCAACGGCGACATGGTCACGATGACCCTGATCCAGGGCGTGATGAACACCTTCGTCGTCTTCCTGTCGCGGGTGATCGGCTACTTCGTCGACCGCGTGCTGCTGAAGAACGAGCGCGGGCTGGGCATCGGCTACTACGTGAGCACCATCGTGCTCGACATGGTGCTGGGCGTGCTCGCCGCGATCATCGTCGCCTGGTTCTCGCGCCAGCGCGAGTACCGCGCCGACGCCGGCGCCGCGCAGCTGATGGGCCGCCGCCAGCCGATGATCAACGCGCTGGCCCGGCTGGGCGGCCTGCAGCCGGGCGAACTGCCGCGCGCGGTGGAGGCGATGGGCATCAGCGGCAAGGGCGGCGTGATGGCGCTGCTGTCGACGCACCCGCCGATCGAGGA
>CALJUI010000013.1 GCA_937975735.1 uncultured Rubrivivax sp. | reverse complement strand
TCGCGCTGCGCGAGGCGATCGGCCGCGCGCTCGACCGGCGCCGCATCGAGGAACTGCCCATCCGCTTCGGGGCGGTCGCGAGCGACGCGATGAGCGGCGAAGCCGTGCTGCTCGACCGCGGTCCGGCCGCGCTCGCGGTGGCGGCATCGAGCGCGGTGCCGGTGTGGTTCGAGCCGGTGCGCATCGGCGGCCGCGAGCTGCTCGACGGCAGCCTGACCGCGCCGGTGCCGGTCGACGCGGCCCGTGCACTGGGCGCCGAGGTGGTCGTCGCGGTCGACGTCGCGTACCGCCCGCACGAACAGGCGCCGCTCGGCCTGGCCGGTCTGGCGTTCCAGTCGCTGCACATCCTCGGCAACGCGCTCGCCCGCGAGCAGACGCGGCGCGCCGACTTCACCTTGCGGCTGGACCTGCACCACCTGATGCACGAGCGCTTCGATCCGGGCGCGCTGATCGACGCCGGCGAGCGGGCCCTGCTCGGCGTCGCGCCGGCGTTACGCGCCCGTCTGGGCTGAGTTCACGCCGGATGTGCCACTAACGCTGTCGTAACGCTTGCTTCGAATACTGGCGCCTCAGGGCCTGACGCCCGATCGAGGAGCCGAAGCGATGAACAGCCAAGAACAGACCCGCCGGCGCCTGCTGGCGCTGGGCGGCATGACGCTGTGGACCCTGTCCGGGCTCGGCGGTTGCGGCGGCGGCGGCGACGCACCGCCATCGGCCCCACCGACCGGTGGTGGACCGGGACCGGGCGCCCCCGGGGGCGGCAGTCCCGGCACGCCGGTCGGTCCCTCACAGCGACTGGACACCCTGGACGCGGTCACGCGCGAGGTCATGGCCCTGGCCGCGGGCGGACTGCGCTTCGATCCCGACGAGCTGGTGCGGCGCCTGCAGGCCCTGCCGACACTGCAGTCGGTGGGCGTGTCGACGCGGATGCAGAACGTCTGGGCCCGCTTCACCGACGGCCGGGCGCTGGTCGTGCCGAACAACCTGCGACCCGCGCCGGCGTCGGCGTCGGCGCTGAACGCCCCCTCTCGCCGTCGCCGAGCCTTGGCCGACGCCGGCGACGACTTTCCGCTGATGCTCACCGCCCCACAGTACCGTCAGCTCGACATGTTCGGCCAGCCGCCGGCCGACAGCAGCGTCGACGCGGTGCACTTCAGCCTGCCCTTCATCGAGACCGACACGCTGCCGAAGCTGCGCCGCATCGCCATGGGCCGTGGCTTCAGCCTGCCCGAACAGCAGACGATCGAACCGCCCGACGTCGGCCACGACAACGGCATCGAAGGCCTCAAGGGCATCGGCGGCGACGGTGTCTTCTTCATCAACGGCTGCGCCGCCGAGTTCGTCGGCGACAGCGGCAGCGTCAGCACGATCTGCACCGCCACGCCGGCGAACGCACTGACCGAAGAACGCTACGCGACACTGCTCGAGCGGAACGTGCTCACCTACGCCGTCTGCTGGCGCGGCGTCGACGGGGCCTGGGTGCCGCTGCCTTGCCTGGCCATCACACCGGCTTTCGCCGAGGCCTTCCGATGGGCCTTCCCGCCCGCCAGCGTCGGCATCTTCAATCTCACCGGCGGGCCGATGCTGTCCGACTGGGTCGACGTGCTGCGCAGCGCCGGCCTGCGCCACATGATGGGCTGGCAGGAACCGGTGCCGTGGCAGCGAGCCATCGCCTTCGGCGACGACCTGATGCGCCTGCTGCTCGCCGTCGGCCACTTCGAGGGCGACCCGGCCCGCTACGGCGTCACCACACCGCCGCCGCTGCGTGCCTATGGCGTCGGCGAGACCCTGGGCTTCCTCGCGAACGCCGGGCTGGCCGGCCCTCGCGGAATGAGCGGGATGATCTACCTGCAGGAGACGAACGCCCGCACCTACGTCAACACCCTGCTGCCGACGATCGACTACATCGCCTTCCACGAAGGCGAGGACCACTTCGAGCTGCATGGCCAGTTCGGCGCCCAGCAGCCCGAGGGCGAGGTCCGCTTCGGCGGTTCGCTCGGCCGCTTCGACGAGCCGATGCTGGCGTCGGCCGATCCCCCGCTGCTGGGGCAGCCGCCGTCGCGCTCACCGGAGTGGGCCGGCGACCTGATCAAGGGCCCGCTCGACGACGCGCTCGCTCGCGGCGGCTATGTCCAGGTCTTCAACGGCGGCCGTCACTCCAACCTCGTACCGGTGACGTTCTGGGAACTGCCGGTCGAGGTCGTGACGACGATCAGCGGCGGGCTGCGGGTCGTGGTGACGGTCACGTTGCACCTGCGCGCCGACATGCGCGGCTACCGTCTGCTGCCGACCGACCGCCCGGGCGATCAATCGCCGTTCATGCCCTGGGCCAGCATGCTCGGCAGCCGCGCCGAGCATGTGGCCAGCGGCAGCATCTCGGCATCCGAGGCCGGCACGACGACGACCATCAGCTGGAGCGGCAGCGGTTCGGTGGGCAACGCGCCCGGCCTGCGCCTGGTCATCGGCGACGGCGTCTTCGACCGCGCGCGGCGCAGCTTCCAGGTCTTCGTCAATGCCGCCGGCGGCCGCTACGACGAACGCACGCTGGTCCAGCGCCTGAACACCGAGACCCGTCAGCTCGAGACGGTGCGCGACACCACCGAGTCCAAGCCGGTGGGCGTCGGCGCACCGACCGATCCCAGCCGGCCGCTGGAGTTCTTCTTCGACGAGCGCTGGCGCGTGATGGCCGGCAGCTACGAAGGCAGCGAGGAGGAGATCAGTCTGCTCGGCACGCGCACCCGCCGCACCAGCCTCAGCTGGCAGGCGGCCGAACCGCGCTTCGCGCCCGAGGACGGCGTCGGCGGCGTCTGAGGCCGCGCCCCGCGGCCTCAGAAGTGGATGCCGCGCATCATCTGCTGCATCGCCACCGCCTCGGCCGACAGCTGCGGCTTGCCGCCCTTCTCGCCCTTGGCCGCTTCCGAGTCCGGGAACATGCGGAAGCTCGTGTTCATCACGATCTGCGCGACACGCGGCGCCGCCGCGTGCAGCAGTTCGCCGGTCACGCCCAGTCGGGTCGCGATGCGCACCGGCTTGTTGATGCAGGCCTGCGCGATCATGTCGGCCGCCTCTTCCGGCGACAGCGTCGGCACGTTCTGGTAGATCTTGGTCGGCGCGATCATCGGCGTGCGCACCAGCGGCATGTTGATCGTCGTGAAGGTCACGCCCATGTCGGCGTATTCGCTCGACGCGCAGCGCGTCCAGGCGTCCATCGCGGCCTTGCTGGCGACGTAGGCGGAGAAGCGCGGCGCATTCGTCAGCACGCCGATCGAGCTGATGTTGACGACGTGCCCCTTCCTCTTGGCCACCATGCCCGGCAGCACGCCCATCGTCACGCGCAGGAAGCCGAAGTAGTTCAGGTCCATCGTGCGCTGGAAGTCGTGGAAGCGGTCGTAGCTCGACTCGATCGCGCGCCGGATCGAGCGCCCGGCGTTGTTGATCAGGAAGTCGACACCGCCATGCTCGGCGTGCAGCTTGGCCAGGAACTCCGCGCAGCTGGCCTCGTCGGCCACGTCGACGCTGTAGCTGAAGACCTTCGCGTCCTTGCCGGCCTTGGCCTTGATCTCCTTGACCGCCTCGGCGAGCTTGTCCTCGCCGCGCGCGCAGATGATCGTCACCGCGCCGGCCTCGGCGAACTTGGTCGCCGCCGCCAGGCCGATGCCCGACGAGCCGCCGGTGACCAGCACCACCTTGCCGCCGACAGTGCCCTTCAGGCTGCGGTCGATGAACAGGTCGGGGTCGAGGTGGCGTTCCCAGTAGTCCCAGAGTCGCCAGGCGTAGTCGTGCAGGTTCGGACATTCGATGCCACTGCCCTTCAGCGCGGCGTCGGTCTCTCGGCGGTCGAATCGCGTCGGGTAGTTGACGAAGCTCAGCATGTCCTCGGGGATGCCGATGTCCTTCATCACCGCCTCGCGCACGCGGCGCACCGGCGCCAGCGCCATCAGGCCCTTCTTCACGCTCTTCGGGATGAAGCCGAACAGCGCCGCGTTGACGAACAGGTTCATCTTCGGCGCGTGCGCGGCCTTGCTGAAGATGTCGAGCACGTCGCCGACCCGGTAGCCGACCGGGTCGACGAGGTGGAAGCACTTGCCCTTGATGCTGTGCCGCGAGTGGCTGATGTGGTCGAGCGCGGCGACGACGAAGTCCAC
>CALJUI010000012.1 GCA_937975735.1 uncultured Rubrivivax sp. | reverse complement strand
GCAGCTGGCGCTGCCGCCCGAGGCCGGCGACGGCCCTCGCACCGTCTTCTACCCCGGCTCCAGCATCGGCAACTTCACGCCGGCGCAGGCGCTGCACTTCCTGCGCCAGGCGCATGCGGCCTGCGCCGGCGGCACCCTGCTGATCGGTGTGGACCTGGTCAAGCCGGCGGACGTGCTGGAGCCGGCCTACGACGACCCGCTGGGCGTCACCGCCGCCTTCAACCTGAACCTGCTGCGGCATGTGAACGCGCAGCTCGGCAGCGACTTCGACGTGCGGCAGTGGCGCCACGTGGCCTTCTTCGATGCGGCGGCCTCGCGCATCGAGATGCATCTGGAAGCGCGCGAGGACCTCACCGTGCGCTGGCAGGGCGGCGCGCGCCGCTTCGACGCCGGCGAGCGCATGCACACCGAGAACTCGTACAAGTACCGGCCCGACGATTTCGCCGCGCTGCTGCGCGACGCCGGCTTCGCCGAGCCGCAGTGCTGGACCGACCCGCGCGGCTGGTTCGCGGTGTTCGCGGCCAGGGCCTGACACCCCGGCTGCGCCCCGCGAGGCTCAGACCGCGCAGGTCCTGAACCCGGCAAAGAGGTCGTTGCGCCCGGCTTCGAAATAGTTGCGGTAGCGCGGGTGGCGCAGCCGCGGCGACGTGGCGAAGGACGCGCCGCGCAGCACCGGCCGGCCGTCGAACCAGGGCATCGAGTAGTCGCGGTAGGGGTGGGGCGTGAAGCCCGGGTAGGGCGAGAAGGCGCTGGCCGTCCACTCCCAGACCTGGCCCCAGTCGAAGGCCTCGCCGGTGGCCGCGGCGGTGACGGCGGCGCATTCCCATTCGGCCTCGGTGGGCAGCCTGCGCCCGGCCCAGGCACACCACGCCTGCGCCTCGTGCGCGCTCAGGTGCAGCGCCGGCGCGTCCAGCTCGGGCGCCACCCAGCGGCCGAAACGCGCCACGCGCCAGGCGCCGTCGTCCTCTTCGCGGCCGAGTGTGCGCGGCCGGCCGGCCTGGAGCTGCTGGCGCCAGGCCCAGCCCTCGCGCGACCACAGCCGCTCGTCGTCGTAGCCGCCGGCGTCGATGAAGGCAAGCATCTCGCGCCAGGTCACCGGCGCGCGCGCGATCGAGAACGGCGCGAGCTCGATCTCGTGCGCGCCGCGCTCGTTGTCGAACGAGAAGCCGCCGCCGGCGCGGCCCAGCGTGAAGGGCCCGCCGGGCAGTGACCAGTCGCCCGTGGCTGTCGATGCAGCCGGTGCCGTGGCGCCCAGCGCCGCGCCCACGTCCAGCGCCAGGTGCTGTGCCATGTAGGCCCAGGCCTCGCGGTGCATGTCCTCGTGCACCAGCGCCAGGCGGAAGAAGTACAGGCCGTCGTCATCCTCGGGCGCGTCGTCCAGCAGCGCCAGCGTGCGCGCGCGCGTGCGCGCCATCAGGTCCAGCGTGTGCGCGTAACCAGGCAGGTTCAGGTGCCAGCGCTTGGTGTGCGCGACGGTGCTGGAGTCGTACAGCGCGTCGGCGCCGGCCAGCAGCGGCGCGGCCCGTGCCGCGTCGGGGTCGGCGGCTGCGCCCTGCAGCCGCTGCGGGTTGCGCGCGATCCAGCGCTCCTCGAACCAGGCCACGTGGCCCAGCTCCCATCGCGGCGGGTTCAGCTCCGGCGCGTAGCGGATCTCCAGCGACCTGGGCAGCACCGCGCGCCACGGCTCGGCCATGCGCAGCAGCGCCGCGCGCGCGTCGGCCAGCGCGCTGCGCAGCGTCGCCGCGTCGGCATGGCGGATCGACTCGCCCGGGGGCAGGTCTTGTGCGGGAGGGCAGGGCAGGGTGGACATGGGCGACGCTATAACTCGCGGCATGACGACCAAGCCGACGCTGTGCCTGGTGACGCCGGCGCTGGCGTCGGCCAACAACGGCAACTGGCAGACCGCGTGGCGCTGGTCGCGCATGCGCGCGGCCGATGATCGGGTGCGCCTGGTCAAGG
>CALJUI010000011.1 GCA_937975735.1 uncultured Rubrivivax sp. | reverse complement strand
CGCTGCTGATGCTCGCGGCGCTGGGCGCCCTGCTGTTCACGACCGCACGGCCGACCGCGACCATCACGCTGCCGCAGTCGCAGCGCACGATCATTCTGGCGATCGACGTCTCCGGCAGCATGCGCGCCGAGGACGTCAAGCCCAACCGCCTGGTCGCCGCACAGGAGGCCGCCAAGACCTTCGTGCAGGACCTGCCGCGCGAGGTGCGCGTCGGCGTCGTGTCCTTCGCCGGCACCGCCGCCGTGGTGCAGGCGCCGACGACCAGCCGCGACGACGTCATCGCCGCGATCGACCGCTTCCAGCTGCAGCGCGGCACCGCCACCGGCAGCGGCATCGTGCTGTCGCTGGCGACGCTCTTCCCCGACCACGGCATCGAGATCCAGCACATCACCGGCCAGCGCAAGTTCCCCGGGGGTCCGATCGGCGGCAAGGCCGACGAGAAGAAGGAGCCGTTCACGCCGGTGCCGCCGGGCTCGTACACCTCGGCGGCAGTGATCATGCTGACCGACGGCCAGCGCACCACCGGTCCGGACCCGATCGATGCGGCGAAGATGGCCGCCGAGCGCGGCGTGCGCGTCTACACCGTCGGCGTCGGCACGACCAACGGCGAGATCATCGGCTTCGAGGGCTGGAGCATGCGCGTGCGATTGGACGAGGAGACGCTGAAGAACGTCGCGACGATGACGCTGGGTGAGTACTTCTACGCGGGCACCGCCGAGGACCTGAAGAAGGTCTACCAGTCGCTCAGCTCGCGCATGGTCGTCGAGCGCAAGGAGACCGAGCTCACGGCGCTGTTCGCCGGCCTCGGCGCTTTGCTCGCGCTGCTGTCGGCGGGCCTGTCGGTGTGGTGGTTCGGGCGGGTCGCCTGAACCGAACTCAGGGCTTCTTTTCCGCCGCCGAGGCCTGCAGCTTCTTCCAGGCCTGGAAGCCGCCGGCCACCGACAGCGCCTTCGGGTAGCCGAGCGAGCGCAGCAGGCTGGCCGCGTACAGGCTGCGCCGACCGCTGTTGCAGATGCACAGCAGCAGGTTGTCGCGTCCGTGATGGAGCTTGTTGATCATCGTGAAGAAGCTCTTCACGTCCATCTCCTTGGGCTTGCCGGCGTCGAGGATGTCCTGCTCGTCGCCGGTGAGCTTGTCGCCGAGCATGCGCTTGACCTCGAACATCGGGATGTGCACGGTGTCCGGGATCTCGCCCTTGAGCTCGAGCTCGAAGGCCTGGCGGATGTCGATCATTGTGCCCAGGCCGAGCCGGGTGAGCTCGAGCGCGCTGCCCAGGCTGATCTCCAGCTTGGCGCGGTCTTCCGGCGTGATGGTCAGGTCGTCGACGATGTTCATGGGATGGGCAGGCCCGGCGGCAGTCGGGACAATGGCTCGGACGTCATTGTCCCACTCGCGCCGATCCTTTGCCGATGCGACTTCGCCTGGCCACCTTCAACCTCGAGAACCTCGACGACGGGCCGACCGAGCGTCCCCCGCTGGCCGAGCGCATCGCCATCATGCGGCCGCAGCTGCAGCGCCTGCGCGCCGACATCGTCTGCCTGCAGGAGGTGCACAGCCAGGGCGTCAGCGGCGCCCGGCACTTCGGCGCGCTGGATGCCTTGCTCGCCGGCACCGAGCTGCTCGGATTCCATCGCGCCTGGACCGTCACCACCGGCGGCCAGCCCTACGACCGGCGCAACCTCGTGACGCTGTCGCGCTGGCCGATCACCACGGTCGACGTGCTGCGCGACTCGTCGGCGGCGCGACCCTCGTACCGCTACGTCACGGCCGACCCGCCGGACGAACTGGCCGAGCCGATGGGCTGGGAGCGGCCGATGCTGCATTGCCGGATCGTGCTGCCCGGGGCGCTGACGCTGGACCTGATCAACGTTCACCTGAAGTCCAAGCTGGCGACCACCGTCAAGGGCCAGACCCTCGACCGCTTCACCTGGCGCTCGCCGTCGGCCTGGGCCGAGGGCAGCTTCGTGTCGGCGATGAAGCGCCTTGGTCAGGCCCTGCAGGCGCGGCTGCTGATCGACCGGCTGTTCGACGAGCGCGGCGCGGACGCGCCGATCGCGATCTGCGGGGACTTCAATGCCGAGGCCGACGAGGTCACGATGCGCGCGATCTGCGGCCCGGTCGAGGAGACCGGCAACCCGCTGCACGCGCCGCGGGTGATGGTGCCCTGCGAGAACAACGTGCCGCCCAGCGCACGCTACACGCTGCTGCACGTGGGCCGCGGGGCGTTGTTCGACCACGTCATCGTCTCGCGATCGATGCTGCGCTCGTTCGACCATGCCGAGATCCACAACGAGGCGCTGCCCGACGAGTCGGGGGCGTTCCGCGACGACCGCCGCTTTCCGGAGTCCGACCACGCACCGGTGGTCGCCGACTTCGCGCTCTCCTGAATCCGCCTCACCAGGCGTCGATGAACGGCCGCCGCGGTGGCCGTTCGCCGGCGCTCGCGCCGGCGATCACCCGCAGCAGCCAGCCGCGCGTCTCGGCCGGATCGATCACGTCGTCGATTTCCAGGTGGGAGGCCATGTTCAACGCCTGGCCGCGATCGATCGCCTCCTGCACGCGCTGGCGGAAGCGCCGCTCGCGTTCCTCGGGCGGCAGCGCGTCGAGCTCCTTGCGGAAGCCCAGCCGGACCGCGCCTTCGATGCCCATCGCGCCGAACTCGGCGCTCGGCCAGGCGGCGATCGCGACCGGCGCGTGAAAGTGGCCGGCGGTCAGCGCCATCGCGCCGAGCCCGTAGCCCCTGCGCAGCACGACCGCGGCCACCGGCACGCGCAGCGCCGCGGCGTTGACGAACAGCCTCGCGGCATGGCGCACCATGCCCGTCGACTCCGACGCGGGCCCGACCATGAAGCCCGGCGTGTCGACGAAGCTGATCAGCGGCCAGCCCCAGGCGTCGGCCAACTGCATGAAGCGCGCGAGCTTGTCGCACGCCGGCGCGTCGAGCGCGCCGCCCAGGTGCCGCGGCTGGCTGGCGGCCACCGCGACCGGGCGACCGCCGAGCCGCGCCAGCGCGGTGACGATCCCGGCGCCGAAGTCGCGCCGCAGTTCAAGCAGGCTGTCGGCATCGAACACCGTCGACAGGATCGTGCGCGGCTCGTACAGCGCGTTGCGGTTGGCCGGCAGCGCCACGCGCAGCGCCTCGGCCGGCCCGCCGGCACGCGCCTCGGGCAGGGTCACGCCGGCGGCCAGCCCGAGATAGCGCCGTGCCAGCGCCACCGCCGCCGCCTCGTCGGCCACGCGCAGGTCGACCACGCCATTGGCGCTCTGCACCTCGACCGGCCCCACCGCGTCGGCGTCGACCCGACCGAGGCCGCCGCCTTCGATCATCGCCGGGCCGCCCATGCCGATGCTGGCGCCCTCGACCGCGATGATCAGGTCGCAGCAGCCGAGCAGCGCGGCGTTGCCCGCGAAACAGCGGCCGGCGACGATGCCGACCAGCGGCACTCGGCCCGACAGCGCCGCCAGCCGCGCGAAGGTCGTGCAGTCCAGCCCGGCGACGCCGAGCCAGTCGACGTCGCCGGGCCGGCCACCGCCGCCTTCCGCGAACAGCACCAGCGGCATCCGCTGGCGCGCGGCGAGATCGAGCAGGCGGTCGCACTTGCGATGGCTGAACACCCCCTGCGTGCCGGCCAGCACCGTGTAGTCGTAGGCCAGCACGGCCACCGGGCGACCGTCGATCGAACCGGTCCCGGTGATCACGCCGTCGGCCGGCGTCTCGCGCTGCAGTTCGTCGAGCGGACGTCGGCTGCGCTGCGCGGCGACCGCGAAGGCCCCGATCTCGGTGAAGCTGCCCTTGTCGAGCAGGTCGTCGACGTTCTCCCGCGCGGTGCGCAGGGCCTTGGCGTGGCGGGCGGCCACCGCGTCGGGCCGCGCCGCGTCGGCGAACTGTGCCCGGCGCTCGCGCAACCGCAGCAGGTCCGGCCGCGGATCCGCCGCTGCGGCCGGCGTCGCCGCGGACCCGCCATCGTGAATGGCTCCCGGCGCGAACGCGAGCACCGGCTCGCCCTCGGCGACCGCGTCGCCGATCGCGACGGCGATCGAGGTCACCACGCCGTCGGCGGGCGCCTCCAGCGGCACCTCCATCTTCATCGACTCGAAGAGCACGAGGCGCTGGCCGCGGCGCACCGCCTGTCCGACCTCGACCTCGATGCCGATCACCGCACCCTGCACCGGCGCAGGCAGTCGATCCATGGGGCTCTCCCTCGGTGTCCGTCAATGCCCATTGTCTCGGATCGCTCCCTGCTGGCGGCCTGTCGCATACTGCGCCGAGACCGTCCGCGTCGCCCGGCTTGCCGAACGACGCCATCCCGCCCCCGGCGACCCCGACCATGACGCCAGCCGCGCCGGCCCCCGCATTGGCCGACAGCCCGATCGCCCACCTGCTCGTCGACCCGCAGGGCCGGATCCGCTGGCGCAATGCCGCCGCGGCGGTGCTGCTCGGTGAAGACGGCGCCCGACCGGGCAGCGAACCCGTGCCGGCGCTGCCGGGCGACGACGCGCCGGTCCACGTCGACGCGACCGACCGCTGGGTGCGCGCGGCGCGCGCGCCGCAACCCGGCGGTGACACGTTGATCGCGCTGGTCGACGCACAGGCGCAGGTGCGGACGGCGCGGCAGCTCGCCGAGCTCGACGAGCTGTTCGCGCTGACCCGCGAACTCGGCCGCCTGGGCACCTGGTGGCGCGACGTGGACACGATGCAGGGCCAGTGGGACCCGCAGGTGCGGCGCATGTGGGGCATCGAGTCCGACGCCGACACGCCGGCCTTCGGGCAGGCGGTGCAGCGCATCGTCGCCGAGGACCGGGCCGCCCTCGAGGCGGCGTTCGCCGCGTCGCTGTCGCAGCCCGGCACCTATCAGCACCGCTACCGCGTGCGCCGGCCCGACGGCAGCGTGCGCCGGCTGCACTCGCAATGGGTCGTGCGCTGCGGGGCGGACGGCCGCGCCGACCGCGTGATCGGCGTGCTGATGGACGATACCGAGGCCTGGGAGCTGGCCCAGGCGCGCGACGAGCGCGAATCGGAGCTGGTGCTGGCCGAGGAGCTCACCGGCCTGGCGCGCTGGCGGCACGACCTGCGCACCAACCGCATGCACTACAGCGAGCACGCCTTCGAGGTGGTCGGCCTGCGGCCGCGGCCGGAGGGACTGGCGCTCGAGGAGGTGCGCGCGCTGATCCACCCCGACGACCTGCCGCGCGTGATCGCCTCGGCCGAGCAGACGCTGCGCACCGGCCGGGCGACCGACTTCGAGGCTCGCTATCGGCGCAGCGACGGCCAGTGGCGCGACGTCCTGACCCGCCGTGCGCTGCTGCGCGACGCCGGCGGGCAGCCGGTGGCGTTCCTGGGCGTGTCGATGGACGTGACCGCGCGCGTCGACGCGACGCGGCAGGCGCAGGTGCTCACGCGGCGGCTGGAGATGGCGGCGCACAGCGCCGGCATCGGCTACTGGGCCGAGGGGGCGAGCGGCGAGCGGGCGCGCTGGAGCGAACAGATGCGGCAGCTCCACGGCCTGGCCGACGGCGAACCGGTGCCGACGGTGCGCGAGTGGATCGACCGCTGGGTGCACCCGCTCGATCGCGAGATGGTGCGCGGGGCCTTCGTCCGCCTGCGCGACGGCGAGCGCGGCCCGCTCGCCGCCGAGTTCCGCATCGTGCGCCCCGACGGCGGCGAGCGGGTCGTGCGTGCGACCTCGCAGGTCGACGATACGGGCGACACGCCCATCCTGTTCGGCGTCGCCGTCGACGTGACCGAGCGCCGCCAGATCGACCTTGCGCTGCGGCGCGCCGGCGAACGCGCGGCACTCGCCGCCCGCGGCGCCGGCCTGGGCTCCTGGGAGCGCGACGTGCGCACCGGCGCGACCGACTGGGACGAGCAGATGTGGCGCCTGCGCGGCCGTGCCCCGCGCCCCCAGGCACCCACCGTCGACGAGCTGCTGGACATGGTGCATCCCGACGACCGCGCCGCGGCGACGCGCCAGCTCGCCGCGTCGAGCAGCGGCGAGCGCGTCGTCAACAACGAGTTCCGCGTGGTCTGGCCGGATGGCCAGATCCGTTGGCTGGCCTCGCGCTCGGGCCCGGTGCGCGACGACGCCGGTCGCGTCGTGCGCAGGATCGGCGTCAACTGGGACGTCACCGACGCCCGCAGCGCCGCCGACGAGCGGCGCGAACGCGAGCTGGCGCAGCGCGCCAGCGAGGCCAAGAGCCAGTTCCTGTCGCGCATGAGCCATGAGCTGCGCACGCCGCTGAATGCGGTGCTCGGCTTCACCCAGCTGCAGATCGACCGCCACCCGCGCGACGACGCCACCGGGCAGGCCCATCTGCGCCACGTGCTGGCGGCCGGCCAGCACCTGCTGGCCCTGATCAACGACGTGCTCGACCTGGCCGGGCTGGAGGGCGGCCGGCTGCGCATGCAGGCCGAGGCGATCGACCTGCGCGCGCTGGTGCGCGAGTCGGTCGCGCTCGTCGACGCGCTGCGCCAGGCGCAGGGCCTGCCGGAGGTCGAGCTCGGTGCGCTCGACGCGGTGCCTCGCGCCGACCGCACCCGGCTGCGCCAGGTGCTGATCAATCTGCTCAGCAATGCGATCAAGTACAACCGGCCCGGCGGCCGCATCCGCGTCGAGGCCGAGGCGACCCGCGGGCGCGTCGCGCTGCGCGTCATCGACGGCGGCGTCGGGCTGTCGCCGGCCCAGCTGAGCCACCTGTTCGAGCCCTTCAACCGGCTCGGCGCCGAATCGCGAGGGATCGACGGCTCGGGCATCGGCCTGGCGATCGCCAAGGCGCTGGTCGAGCGCATGGGCGGCACGCTGGCCGCGCGCAGCCAGCCCGACGCAGGCAGCACCTTCACCGTGACGCTGCCCGATGCGCCGTCGGATCCGGCCCAGGCGACGGCCCGCGACGACGACGCGGGCCGGCCGGGCCAGCAGGCCCGCGGCCACGTGCTCTACATCGAGGACAACCCGGTCAACATGCTCCTGATGGAGGAGATGCTGACCCAGGCCACCGGCGTGACCCTGCATCGCGCGGTCGACGGACGGCAGGGCCTGGTGATGGCGCAGGCGCTGCGGCCCGACCTGATCCTGCTCGACATGCAGTTGCCCGACATCGACGGCCACGAGGTCCGTCGTCGACTGCGCGCCGATCCGGCCACCGCCGCCATCCCCTGTATCGCGGTGTCGGCCAACGCGATGCCGCGGGACATCGAGCGCGCCCGCGAACAGGGATTCGCCGACTACTGGACCAAGCCGCTCGACCTGCGCGTGCTGCTGCGCGCGGTCGACCGGCTGCTGGCCCCGGGCGCCGGCGCCTAGGCGAGCGCCTCCTCGATCAGTCCCTTCTGGCGCAGCATCGGCGCCACGTCCGGCGCACGACCGCGGAAGGCCTGGAAGGCCTGGCCGGGCTCCAGCGAGTTGCCGCTGGCGTAGATGAATCGGAGCAGCGCCTTGGCGACGGTCGGATCGAACGGGTCGCCGGCCTCGGTGAAGGCCCCGAAGCCGTCGGCATCCAGCACTTCGGCCCACAGGTAGACGTAGTAGCCGGCGGCGTAGCCCGAGCCCGAGAACAGGTGCTGGAAATGCACCAGGCGGTGGTTGAGCCCGACGCCGTCGGGCAGGCCGCGCTCGGCGAGCACCGCGGCCTCGAAGGCGCCGAGGTCGTTGGGTGGTTCAGGCTCGGTCCGCGCGTGCACCGCCATGTCGACGATCGCGCTGGCCGTGTAGCGCACCGTCTCGTAGCCCTGGTTGAAGCGGCGCGCCGCCTGCATGCGCCGGATGAGCTCGTCGGGCATCGGCTCGCCGGTGCGCACATGACGCGCGTGACGCTTGAGCACCGACGGCTCGGCGATCCAGTGCTCGAACATCTGCGACGGCAACTCGACGAAATCGCGCAGCACCTGGGTGCCGGACAGGCGCTGGTAGCGCACGCTCGACAGCAGCCCGTGCAGGCCGTGGCCGAACTCGTGGAACAGCGTGCGCACGTCGTCGAGCGACAGCAGCGTCGGCTGTTCCGGCGCACCCTTGGCGAAGTTGTTGTTGTTCAGGATCACCGGCAGCTCGTCGCTGCCGTTGCGGCTCTGCCAGCGCAGCGAGCTCATCCAGGCGCCGCTGCGCTTGCTCGGCCGGGCGAAGTTGTCCTGCAGGAAGACGCCCAGCGTGCGGCCCTCGCGGTCCTGCACCTCGTAGGCCTTCACGTCGGGGTGATAGACCGGCAGGTCCGGCCGCGGCGCGAAGCGCAGGCCGAACAGGCGCTGCGCGCAGTCGAACGCCGCCTGCACCATCGCCGGCAGCGGGAAGTAGGGCTTGATCTCGGCGTCGTCGATCGCGTAGTCGGCGACGCGCACGCGCTCGGCCCAGTAGCGCCAGTCCCAGGCCTCGATCGGGCCGCTCGCGCCGGCCTTCAGCATCGCGCGCTGCAGCGCCTCGCGTTCGCGCTCGACCGCCGCCAGCGCGCGCGGCCAGACCTCGGCGAAGAGCTGCTGCACCGCGTCCTGCCGCCTGGCCATCGTGTCGGCCAGCGCGTAGTCCGCGTAGCAGGGATAGCCGAGCAGGCTGGCCTGCTCGCGGCGCAGCGCGAGGATCTCGCGCGCCACCGGCCGGTTGTCGTGCTCGCCGTCGTGTTCGCCGCGCGTGGTCCAGGCCCGCCAGGCCTGCTCGCGCAGGTCGCGCCGCTCACTGAAGGTCAGGAAGGGCACGATCAGCGAACGCGACAGCGTGATCACGTGCACGTCGCCCAGGCCGCGCTCCTGCGCCGCCTGGCGTGCGCTGTCGCGCACGAAGTCGGGCAGCCCGGCCAGGTCGGCCTCGTCCTTCAGCACGAGCTGGAAGGCCGACTCGTCGTGCAGCACGTTCTGCGCGAACCGCGTCGTCAGCGCCGCGAGCGACTCCATCACCTCGCCGAAGCGTCGGCGCGGCTCGCCCTCGAGCAGCGCGCCCGCGCGCACGAAGTCGAGGTGCACCCGGTCGAGCAGGCGACGCTGCTCGCCGTCCAGACCGAGCGTCTCGCGCCGACGATGCAGGGCGTCGATCCGCGCGAACAGCGCCGCATCCATGTAGACCGCGTTCCAGTGCGCGGCCAGCGGCGCCGCCATCTCGCGCTGCACCGCCTGCAGTTCGGGGTTGGTGTGCGACGCGGTCAGGTTGTAGAAGACCGCGCTGACGCGGTGCAGCAGCCGGCCGCTGCGGTCGAACGCGGCCAGCGTGTCGCCGAAGCCCGGCGCACCGTCCTCCGCGCCGATCGCCGCCAGCTCGGCTCGGTGCGCCTTCATAGCGGCGAGGAAGGCAGGCGCGAAGTGCTGCGGCTCGATGCGGTCGAACGGCGGCAGTCCGAACGGGGCGGTCCAGTCCTGCAGCAGCGGGTTGTGCTGGTCGTGCGCGTCTTCGCTCATCACTTGCCCTGGCGGATCGCCGCTTCGTCGGTGTCGAGGTAGCGGCGGTTGCCGCAGTCCGACGCCCAGAAGGCGCGGTCGTCGGCCAGCTTTTCGGACACCGCGACGAGGCGCTTGTTGCGCTCGTTCCATTCGTTCGAGCGGGCCTGCAGCGCCGCGGCGCGCTCGTTGTAGGCCTTGACCTCCTCCGGCGACGCGCCCGACACGCCGCCGCGCGCGGCGTTCAGTGCCTCGTTCTCGCGGTCGAGCTCGGCGCGCTCGGACATCAGCTGCCGGCGCTGCCGGTCGGCGAAGGGGCCGGTCCGGTTTTCCTTCTCGAACTGCTGCATGCGTGCGTTCCAGTCGCTGACCCGCTCGCTCAGCGCCTGCGTGCGCGCGTTGACCTCGGCAACGTTGCCCTGCGCCTGCTGGAACTTGCCCTGCTGGCCCTTGAGCACCTCGTTCTCGGCGACGATGGCCGCGCGATCGGCCTCCAAGGCCTTGCGGTCGGCCTCGAGCTTGTCGCGGCGCACGTTCAGCTCGGTCTGCTGGTTCATGCAGGTCCGCAGTTCGTCGCGCGTCATGATCGGCCCGGAGCCGGCGCCGCTGCCCAGCGACTTCGGCGAGCCCTGGGCCCAGGCCGCCGGCAGCGCGACGGCGATGGCGAGCCCGGACAGCGCGGCCGCGGTGCGATGAGAGAGTCTGGTCATCGGTCGAATCCTCGTGTGGTGCGGCCCGGCGCGCGGGCCAAACCGGAATGATGCCATCGGACCGCCCCCCTTGCCCCGGCGTGGCCGCCCGTTCACACTGCTTGAACGATCGATGCCCGCGGGAGGACGACATGAGGCTGCTGAAGTGGATGCTGGGTCTGGTGCTGGCGCTGGCTGCGGTGATCCTGATCGGCGGATGGCTGCTGCCGTCGACCTTCACCGTCGAGCGCTCGGTCGAGATCGCCGCGCCGGCCGACAAGGTCTACGCCCTGATCGAGGACCCGCGCGAGTGGAAGCGCTGGACCGTATGGAACCGCCGCGACCCGGCGATGACGATGAGCTACAGCGGACCGCCGAGCGGCGACGGCGCCGGCTGGGCCTGGCAGAGCGTGACCGAAGGCAGCGGTTCGATGAAGTTCACCGCCGCCGAGCCTGGGCAGCGCATCGCCTACGAGCTGCGCTTCCCGGAGTTCGACAGCACCTCGACCGGCGACCTGCGGCTCGCGCCGGCCGGCGCCGGCACCCGCGTGACCTGGACGATGAACGGCGACATGGGGACCAACCCGGTCTTCAAGTGGTTCGTGCTGTTCATGGACCGCATGGTCGGCCCCGACTTCCAGGCCGGGCTGGCGAACCTGAAGGCCGAAGCCGAGAAGACCTGAGGGGCCCTGTGGCACAGTGGCGGCCCCGCGCGGCGCTCCGCCGCGGCCTGTCGCTCCTGGAGGCCCATGGCCCTGAAAGCCACCATCTACAAGGCGAACCTGCAGATCGCCGACATGGACCGTGCCCTGTACGCCGACCACGGCCTGACGCTGGCGCTGCATCCATCCGAGACCGAGGAGCGGCTGATGGTGCGCCTGCTCGCCTTCGCGCTGCAGGTCCCGCGTGACGACCACGACGGCGCGCTGCAATTCGCGCGTGGCCTGTCGGACACCGACGAGCCCGACCTCTGGCAGCACGGCCTGGACGGCAGCCTGCGCCACTGGATCGAGGTCGGCCAGCCCGACGAGCGTCGGCTGACCCGCGCCTGCGGCCGCGCCGACCGCGTCACGCTGTACAGCTACGGCCCGGCGGTGGCGGTCTGGTGGAACGGCATACGGAACAAGCTCACGCGGCTGCGCAACCTCGCGGTGTGGCAGATCCCGCATGCGCAGAGCCAGGCGCTGGCGGCGATCGCGCGGCGCTCGATGCAGCTGCAGTGCACGGTGCAGGACGGCCACGTCTGGATCGGCGAAGGCGCCGCGTCGGTGGAACTGGTGCCGGCCGCGCTGATGTCGCCCGCCGACCGATGAGCACTGCGGCGACGACCGACGACCCCTACCTCTGGCTCGAGGACGTCGACGGCGACCGGGCGCTGGACTGGGTGCGCGCGCGCAACGTCGAATCGCGCGCGGTGCTCGAAGCCGAGCCCGGCTTCGAGGCGAGCCGACGCCGGCTGCGCGACATCCTCGACTCGCGCCAGCAGATCCCGCAGGTCGTGCGCCGCGGCGACTGGCTCTACAACTTCTGGCGCGACGCCGAACACCCGCGCGGCCTGTGGCGCCGCACGACGATGACCGAGTACCGGCGCGACGAGCCCGACTGGGCCATCCTGCTCGACCTCGACGCGCTCGCCGACGCCGAGGGCGAGAACTGGGTCTGGGCCGGCGCCGAGTGCCTCGGTCCCGGCGTCCGCCGATGCCTCGTCGCACTGTCGCGCGGCGGCGCCGACGCCACCGTCGTGCGCGAGTTCGACGTCGAGGCGGGCCGATTCGTCGACGGCGGCTTCGCACTGCCGGAGGCGAAGACGCGGGTCACCTGGGCCGACCCGGACACGCTCTACGTCGGCACCGACTTCGGCCCGGGCTCGCTGACCGACTCGGGCTATCCGCGGGTCATCAAGCGCTGGCGCCGCGGCCAGCCGCTGGCGCAGGCGGAAGCCGTCTTCGAGGGCCGGACCGCCGACGTCAGCGTCTGGGCCGCGGTCGACCACACGCCCGGCCACGAACGCACCACCTTCGGCCGCAACCCGGACTTCTACACCGACCGGGTCGTGCTGCTCGACCACGACCAGCTGCGGCCACTGGCCAAGCCCGACGACGCGACACTGACCCTTTGGCGCGCGCATGCGCTGCTCGAGCTGCGCAGCGACTGGTCGATCGGCGGTCGCCACTTCCCGCGCGGCAGTCTGCTCGCCGCCGGCGCCGACGACTTCGTCGCCGGACGGGCCGACTGGCGAGCGGTGTTCACGCCGACCGCCACGCGCTCGCTCGCCGGGCTGGCGTTCACGCGCACGACCGCGCTGCTGACCGTGCTCGACCAGGTCGCGAGCCGCATCGAGGAGGCGCACCCGGGCGCCGACGGCTGGACGATCCGTCCGGTCGACGCCCCGCACCCCGGCACGCTGGCGGTGCAGGCGCTGCACGATCCGCTCGAGCCCGACGATCCGCTCGCCGAGTCGATGCTGGTCCAGTACACCGACTTCCTGACGCCGGACTCGCTGATGCTCGGCCGCATCGGGGGGAATCGGTTCGAGGTCCTCAAATCACGGCCGGCCCACTTCGACGGCACCGGCATGCGCGTCGAGCAGGGTTTCGCGACCTCGCGCGACGGCACGTCGGTGCCCTACTTCGTCGTCTGGCCGGCCGCCGCAGCGGTCGACGGCGACCGGCCGACCCTGCTGTACGGCTATGGCGGCTTCGAGGTCTCGATGCGCCCGGCGTATTCGGCCGCGATCGGCAGCGCCTGGCTCGAGCGCGGCGGCGTCTACGTGCTGGCCAACCTGCGCGGCGGCGGCGAATTCGGGCCGGCCTGGCACCAGGCGGCGACCGGCGCGAACAAGCAGCGCAGCTACGACGACTTCGTCGCGGTCGCCGAGGCGCTGCTCGAGCGCGGCATCACGCGCCCGGCACGGCTGGGCATCCAGGGCGGCAGCAACGGCGGCCTGCTCGTCGGCGCGGTGATGGTGCAGCGGCCCGAGCTCTTCGGCGCCGTCGTGTGCAAGGTGCCGCTGCTCGACATGCGACGCTACCACCGGCTGCTCGCCGGCGCGTCGTGGATGGCCGAGTACGGCGACCCCGACCGGGCCGAGGACTGGGACTGGATCGGCCGCTACAGCCCCTACCAGAACGTCCGCGCCGATCGCGCGATGCCGCCGGTGCTGTTCACCACCAGCACCCGCGACGACCGCGTGCACCCGGGCCACGCGCGCAAGATGGCCGCGCGCATGATCGCGCAGGGCCATCGCGTGCTTTACGTCGAGAACATCGAGGGCGGGCACGGCGGCGCCGCCGACAACGCGCAACTCGCCGACAAATTGGCGCTCGAGTTCGCCTTCCTCTGGCGCGAGCTCGGGCCCGGCGCCTCGGCGCGATGATCCCCTGGATCGACGACCACACGCCGCTGCCGCGCGCCGGGACGCCGGGCGACCCGGACGCCCCCGGCCTCGTCGCGATCGGCGGCCGGCTGACGCCCGACCGGTTGGAAGAGGCGTACCGAAAGGGCCTGTTCCCCTGGTTCAGCGCCGGCCAGCCGGTGCTGTGGTGGAGCCCCGACCCGCGCATGGTGCTGCCGGTCGAGCGGTTCCGGCTCAGCCGTTCGCTGCGCAAGACACTGCGCCGCTTCCTGCACACCCCGGGCTGCGAGATCCGCGTCGACAGCGCCTTCCGCGCGGTGATCGAGGCCTGCGCCGCCACGCCGCGCGACGGCCAGGACGGCACCTGGATCGTGCCGGCGATGGTCGAGGCCTACGTCGCCTGGCACCGGGCGGGCCGCACCCACAGCGTCGAGACCTGGGTCGACGGCCGGCTCGTCGGTGGCCTGTACTTCGTGTCGATCGGCCGCATGGTGTTCGGCGAATCGATGTTCGCGCACCGCACCGACGCGTCCAAGATCGCGCTGGTCGCGCTGGTCGCCGCCTGCCGCGCGCGCGGCGTGGCGTTGATCGACTGCCAGCAGCACACCGGCCACCTGGCCTCGTTCGGCGCGCGCGAGATCGCCCGCGCCGACTTCGAGCGCCACCTGGCCCTTACCCTGGGGGCCGCCGACCCCATCGATTGGACCTATGATCCGTCGCATTGGGCCGCGCTCCGCGTCGAGCCGGCGTGACAGCGCAACAGGCCCGCGAAGGTTCTCATGTGACGCATCCGAAAGAGCTTCCGCTCTCGTCGTTGCAGTTCTATGCGACGGCGCCCTACCCGTGCAGCTACCTGCCCGGGCGGCTGGCGCGCTCGCAGGTCGCCACCCCCAGCCACCTGATCCACGCCGACGCGTACTCCGGCCTCGTCGCGAGCGGCTTCCGCCGCAGCGGCATGTTCACCTACCGGCCCTACTGCGACGGGTGCCGCGCCTGCGTGCCGGTGCGCGTGCCGGTGGACCGCTTCCGCGCCAGTCGAAGCCAGCGCCGCGCGATGCGCGCCCACGGGGCCCTGCAGGCCCGCGTGCTGCGGCTGTGCTTCGTGCCCGAGCACTACCAGCTCTACCTGCGCTACCAGGCCGGCCGCCACAGCGGCGGCGGCATGGACCAGGACAGCGTCGACCAGTACACCCAGTTCCTGCTGCAGAGCCGCGTCAATTCGCGGCTGGTCGAGTTCCGCGAGCCGACCGGCGACGGCAGCGCCGGCGAACTGCGCATGGTCGCCATCGTCGACGTGCTCAACGACGGCATCTCGGCCGTCTACACCTTCTACGACCCGTCGCCCGGGAACAGCTACGGCACCTACAGCGTGCTGTGGCAGATCGAGCAGACCAAGCTGCTCAAACTGCCGCACCTGTACCTGGGCTACTGGATCCGCGAGAGCCCGAAGATGGCATACAAGGCGCAGTTCCGGCCGCAGCAGATGCTCATCGACGGTCGCTGGCGCGACGCGGACGCCTCATCGCGCTGACCAGACGCCGCCCGCCTCGGCGGCCGCGCCGTCGTCGCGCAATTTGAGCAGGTGCGCCAGCAGCGATCGCTCGGCGATCGGATGGCGCGCCGCCGGCACGTCGACGTAGACCGCCGGCACCAGCGCGGCGGCGCTCGCCGGCCCGTGGGCACGCAGCGCCTGCAGCACCAGGGCCTCGCGCTTGAGGCGGTGGCGGATCAGCGCGCGCAGCACCTCGTGTGGCCGGGCGACGAGGAAGCCGTGCCCGGGGGCCAGCCATTCCAGGTCCTCGCCGAGCAGCGCTTCGAGCGCGCGCAGGTAGGCGCCCATGTCGCCGTCGGGCGGGTTGATCACCACCGTCGAGCCCTGCATCACCTGGTCGCCGGTGAACAGCGTCTTCTCCTGCTCGAGCAGATAGCACAGGTGGTTGGACGCGTGGCCCGGCGTGTGCAGCACGCGCAGCGTGGTGTCTTCGCCGATGGCCAACCGGTCGCCATGCACCGGCTGGTGCTGCGGCCTGAAGCTCCGATCCTGGCTCGAGCCGGCGGGCGCCGGCCTGCCGATCAGCGCGGCGCCGGTGGCCTGCGCCAGCGCGGCGGCGCCGGGCGAGTGGTCGACGTGGGTGTGCGTCACGAGGATGCGGGTGATCGGACCCGGCGCGGCGGCCAGGATCGCCCGCAGATGCTCGTCATCGCGCGGGCCGGGGTCGATCAGCGCCCACTCGCGGGCGTCGGGGTCGCCGACCAGGTAGCTGTTCGTGCCCGGCCCGGTCATCACGCCCGGATTGGGCGCCGTGACGCGCACGATGCGTGGCGAAAGCCGCACCGCGACGCCGGCGACGATCTCGGCCGATGCGGGCCGGCTGCCGTCGGGGTCGAGCCGGGCGATCTCCGCGTAGGCATGCTCGTCCGGCAGCACGATCTGCGGCCCGCGGCGGGTCCGTGCCCGGCGCGGCATCACCAGCGGCACCTCGGTGCGCCTCTCGGCATGCCCATGCACCGCCGCCGCGGCGTCGAAGGCCGACAGTTCCATCAAGGTGCGGCGGGTCACCGGCAGCAGCTTGTACTCGGCCGCCTTGTCGAGCGCCGCGCGCGGCGTCGTCCACATCAGTTCGACCGCCTCGCCGAGGTCGGCGCGCGCGACCTGCCCGGCCGGTGCCGGCACGACGAAGAAGCGCGTGTCGAAGCGCTTGGGCAGCCCCGGCGGCGTCAGCCAGTGGCTGAAGTAGCGCAGCCCGCGCAGGTCCAGACGCAGGTCGAAGGCGCGGCACAGCGCCGCCATCGACGCCTCGCCGGCCTGCAGCCGGTCGCGCCAGGGATGCAATGCCTCGGCGTGGCGCGCAACGTCGAACGGCGCGCCGGCGGCGTCGAGCGCGAGCAGCAGGCCGACCTCCTCGAAGGACTCGCGCACCGCGGCGATCAGGTAGTCGAGCCCGCCCTCGGGCAGGCCGAGCCGGGCGCTCGCGCTGCGGTCGTCGGGGCCGACGCAGAAAGCGTGCGCCTCGCGGTCGGCGGGGTCGAGCACGCCGCCTGGGAAGACGCAGGCCCCGCTGCGCAGGTCGCCGTCGCGCTCGGCGCGGCGCAGCATCAGCACCTCGAGCCCGGCGTCGCCGTCGCGCAGCAGCATCAGCGACGCGGCGCGGCGCGCATCGTCCGGCGTGACGTGGCTCATCGCGCCACCCCCTCGGCGCGCAAGGCGGCGATCTGCTCCGCCGCGAACCCGGCCTCGGCGAGCACGGCGTCGGTGTGCGCGCCGAGCGAGGGCGCCGGCCGCGGCGATTCCGCCGGCGTGCGGTCGAAGCGCGGTGCCGGCGCCGGCTGCACGACGCCGTCGACGTCGACGAAGGTCCCGCGCGCCCTCGCGTGCGCATGCGCCGGCGCCTCGTCGATGGACAGCACCGGCGCCACGCAGGCGTCGCCGCCCTCGAACTCGGCGCACCAGTCGTCGCGCGAGCGGCCGCGCAGGATGGCGGCGATCGCCTCGCGCATCTCGGGCCAGATCCGGCGGTCGTACTGG
>CALJUI010000010.1 GCA_937975735.1 uncultured Rubrivivax sp. | reverse complement strand
ACCGGGCGTCCCTGCAGGTCGGGCACGGTCATGTGTGGGTCGATGCCCAGCAGGCTCACGCCGCGCAGGATGAAGGGGAACACCGTGGTGGCCAGGTTGGCGCTGGCGGCATTGCCGATGCTGGCCACGGTGCCGGCCTGCTTCATCGTGGCCAGCAGCCAGTGCAGGATGGGGCCGCCCACGTTGTCCACCGCGCCAGCCCACTGCCCCGCCTCCAGCGGGCGCACCTTGTCGTGCTCGATGGACGACGCGAGCTTGACCTCGGCCGCGCCCAGTTCCTTCAGGTAGCCGGCCTCGTGCTCCTTGCCGGTGAGCGCCACCACCGTGTAGCCCAGCCCGGCCAGCCTCTGCACCGCCAGCCCGCCCGCGCCGCCGGTGGCACCGGTGACGCCCACCGCGCCGCCTTCGGGCGCCAGGCCGTTGTCTTCCATGCGCACCACGCCCAGCGCCGCGGTGAAGCCGGCCGTGCCCAGCACCATCGACTCGAACAGGGACAGGCCGGGCGGCAGCGGCACCACCCACTTGGCCGGCACGCGCGCGTACTCGGCGTAGCCGCCGTGGTGCGACACGCCGATGTCGAAGCTGGTGGCGATGACGGCGTCGCCGGGCTTGAAGCGCGGGTCGGCGCTGTCGACGACCTGCCCGCACAGGTCGATGCCGCCCACGCAGGGGAAGCGCCGGATGATCTTGCCGGCGCCGGTGGCCGCCAGCGCGTCCTTGTAATTGATGCTGGAGTAGTGCACCTGGATGGTCACCTCGCCCGGGTCCAGCTGGCCGGCGTCGAGCGTGGCGAGCCGGCTGCGCACGCCGCCGCGGCCGTCGGGGTCTTGGTTGATCAGGTTGGCGGCGAACGTGGTGGGGGTCATGGCGGGCGCCCGGAGTTCGTGCGCGATCGCGTAGCGGCCGCGCGGGGTCTGCACGCACTTTATCGCCCGGGGCGGTGGGCCCGGCGACACGCCGCGCCATCGGCACCATCCATCGCGCCGATAGCCGGCCTCAGATTGCGCCCGGGCCGCCGTGCGCCGATCATGTGACGGTCGTTGCTCCGCAGGCCTGCGCCCATGTCCACCCCCACCCTCGACCAGTTCCGAAGCACCATGCTCGCCGCCGGCTACGACGAAGTGCTGGAGCGCGTGTGGGCGCCCGGCACCGTGCTGGGCACGCACACGCACCCGTTCGAGGCCAACGCGCTGGTGGTGCAGGGTGAGAGGTGGCTGAACTTGACGTCCGAAGGCGCGCAGCGGCTGCAGCCCGGCGACCGCTTCCGGGTGGCCGCCCATGTGCCGCACGACGAGCGCTACGGCGACGACGGCGCCACCGTCTGGGTGGCACGCAAGGCCGCGTGAGCATGGCCGACGACGCCGTGCGGCACGTCGACGCCGGCGTGCTGCGCGTGGCCTATGCGCAGCATGGCCCCGCCGAGGGCCCGCCCGTGGTGCTGCTGCACGGCTTCCCCTACGACGTGCGCGCCTACGACGAGGTGGTGCCGCCCCTGGTGGCCCAAGGCTGCCGTGTGGTCGTGCCCTACCTGCGCGGCTACGGACCCACGCGCTTCCTGTCCCGGTCGACGCTGCGCTCCGGTCAGCAGGCGGCGCTGGCGCACGACCTGCTGGCGTTGATGGACGCGCTGAAGCTCGAGCGCGCCGTGCTGGCGGGCTATGACTGGGGCGGCCGCGCCGCCTGCATCGTGGCTGCGCTGTGGCCCGAGCGCGTGGCCGGGCTGGTGACCGGCGGCGGCTACAACATGCACCACGTGCCCACGGCGATGACGCCAGCGGCGCCGGAGGACGAGCACCGCCTCTGGTACCAGTACTACTTCCACAGCGAGCGCGGCCGCGCCGGGCTGGCGCAGCACCGTCAGGCGCTGTGCAAGCTGCTGTGGCGGCTGTGGTCACCGGACTGGGACTTCGACGACGCCACCTACGCGCGAAGCGCCGCGTCCTTCGACAACCCGGACTTCGTGGACGTGGTCATCCACTCCTACCGCGTGCGCTACGGCCTGGTGGCCGGCGACCCGGCCTGCACCGACACCGAACGCCGCCTGACGGCGCAGCCGCCCATCGGCGTGCCGACCATCACGCTGGAAGGCGGCGGCGACGGCGTGATGCGCGCCGACGGCTCGCTGCGCCACCGGCACTTCTTCACCGGCCCGTACGCGCGCCGCGTGCTCGACCGCGTGGGGCACAACCTGCCGCAGGAGGCACCGGGCCCGTTCGCGGACGCGGTGCTGGCGCTGGTGGCGGGCGACTTCCGAGGGGACGGCACCGCCACCTGATGGAAGCCCGCCTGGGGCGGGCGGGGTTGGTGGCGGAGCGTGGCACGGGTGGCCGCGCCCGCGGCCGAGCGTCGTGCGTCACGCCGCCGCGAGCTGCCACAGCGACGTCAGCTCCTTGGCCCGCGCGGCGTGCAAGGGGTCGGTTCGGTCCAGGGCCTTCCCGTGGCGCGGGCGTGTGTCCAGCCGACCGGCGACGCGCAAACCGGCGGCCGCGATCCAGCCGTCGAGATCGTCGCGCGTGCGCAGGCCCAGGTGCTCGGCCAAGTCCGACAGGATCAGCCAGCCTTGGCCGCCAGGCGCCAGGTGGGCAGCCAGGCCCACGAGAAAGCCCTTGAGCATGCGGCCGTCCGGGTCGTACACCGCGCGCTCGATGGCCGAGCTGGGCTTGGCCGGCAGCCACGGCGGGTTGCACACCACCAAAGGCGCGCGACCCTCGGGATAGAGGTCGGCAGCGACAAGCCGCACGGCGTGCTCGCAGTGCAAACGCGCCAGGTTCTCATGGGCGCAGGCCAGCGCGCGCGGATCGATGTCGGTGGCGACGATGCGCTGGACGCCGCGGCGCGCCAGCACCGCGGCCAGCACGCCGGACCCGGTGCCGACGTCGAAGGCCAGGCTTTGCGCCTTCATGGCCGCGGGCAGCGGCGCCTGCGCCACCAGGTCCACGTACTCGCCGCGCACGGGGCTGAACACGCCATGGTGAGGATGGACG
>CALJUI010000009.1 GCA_937975735.1 uncultured Rubrivivax sp. | reverse complement strand
ACGGTCTGGACGGCCTGCAGGGCCTGTGGACGCAGATCCACATCGAGACCGGCTGGGAGACCGCGCTCGAGTCGGCGCTGCGCGAGCGGCTCAATGCGCTGTCGGTCGGCCGGCTCGACACCGTGCGCGCCTTCGCCGCCGACGCGCCGCCGTCCAAGCTGGCGTTCTACTCCACGCCCTCGGCGGCGATCGACAACACCCATCGCACATTGCCGCGCCTGTCGGACCTGCTGCGGCTGGGCGACGCCGGCCTGAAGGCGCTGCTCAACGACTGGCTCGAAGGCGTCTACACCGCCGACGGCCTGGACGCCGCGCTCGCCGCGCGCAGCCAGCTCACGCACGGCGAGGTCATCATGACCCGCGCCGGGCACAGCGTGTCGCAGTTCGCGGTGACCTTCTACGCGCCCGACGCCGAGCAGGCCGGGATGCTGGCGCGGGCGCAGGAGATCGAGAACCTGGAGCGCCAGCTGCGCGCGCAGGCGCTGATCCACGACGAGGCCAAGACTTCGCTGGTCCGGCTGGAGGCGGCCTACACCGACGCGTCGCAGCGCCTGCTCGGCGCGCGCCGCGAGGCCGTCGAGGCGCAGAACCGCGCCCATCAGCTGCAGGTGGAACTGCTGCGCCTGAGCCAGCAGGCCGAGGCGGCGAGCAGCCGCCGCGCCCAGCTCGGCGACGAGCTCGGCGAGATCGACGCCCAGCTCGAGGCCTTGGCCGAGCGCCGGGCCACCGGCGAGGCGCGCTTCGAGGAGCTCGACCAGCAGCTGGCCGACACGCAGCAGCGCCACGCCGAGCTCGAGGACGGCGTGATCGCCGCCGAGCGCCGGCTGGCCGACGCCCGCGAGCAGCTCCGCGCGATCGAACGCCAGGCGCAGGAGGCGCAGTACCAGGCCCGCGCGATGGCAAGCCGGCGTGCCGAGCTGCAGCGCTCGATCGAGACCGCATCGCAGCAGGTGGCCACCAACGCCCAGGCCGGCGAGCAACTCGAGCTCGAGCTCGGCACGCTGAACGACGCCGCGGCCCAGGCCGGGCTGCAGACCGCGCTCGCGCTCAAGCTCGAGCGCGAGCAGGCGCTGGCGGCCGCGCGCAGCGAGTACGACGACCTGAACCAGAAGCTGCGCCAGGCCGACGAGCAGCGCCTGGCCTTCGAGCGCAGCCTGGAGCCGCTGCGCGATAGGATCAACCAGCTCAAGCTCGAGCAGCAGGCGGCGCAACTCGGCGGCGCGCAGTACCTGGAGCAGCTCGCCGCCGCCGAGGTCGACGTCGAGGCGCTCGGCCGCTCGATCGAGGAGGGCGGCGTCAAGCTCTGGGGCCTGCAGGGCGAGATCGACCGCATCGGCAAGGAGATCGCGGGCCTCGGTGCGGTCAACCTCGCCGCGCTCGACGAGCTGACCGCGTCGCGCGAGCGCAAGACCTTCCTCGATGCGCAGAACGCCGACCTGCAGGAGGCGATCAGGACGCTGGAGGACGCGATCCACAAGATCGACCTCGAGACGCGCGAACTGCTCGGCCAGACCTTCAATCAGGTCAACGAACACTTCGGCCGCATGTTCCCGAGCCTTTTCGGCGGCGGCCAGGCCCGGCTCGTGATGACTGGCGACGAGATCCTCGACGCCGGCGTGCAGGTGATGGCCCAGCCGCCGGGCAAGAAGAACAGCACCATCCACCTGCTGTCCGGCGGGGAGAAGGCGCTGACCGCGATCGCCCTCGTGTTCGCGATCTTCCAGCTGAACCCGGCGCCGTTCTGCCTGCTTGACGAAGTCGACGCGCCGCTGGACGATGCCAACACCGAGCGCTACTCGAAGCTCGTGACCGAGATGAGCCAGGGCACGCAGTTCCTGTTCATCAGCCACAACAAGATCGCGATGGAGATGGCCGAGCAGCTGATCGGCGTGACGATGCAGGAGCAGGGCGTGTCGCGCATCGTCGCGGTCGACATGGAGTCCGCGGTCGGCATGGCCGAGGCGGCGTAGTCGATGAGCCTGACCTGGGCGCTGGTGCTGTTGGCGGCCCTGGTCCTGGCGGCCATCGCCGCGCATGGCGCCTGGTCGGCGCGGCGTGCATTGCCGAGGCGACCCCGCGGCGCCGCGCCGGCGCAAGACACGCGCACCGAGCCGTCGCTGGAGCGCTTCGACGCGGCCGACGGATCGCCGGATACGGTGCCCGCGCCGGCCCCGGAGCCGCGCCCCGTGGCGCCGCGTCGGCAGCCGGCCCGGCTGGATGCGCTGATCGACGCGCTGGTGCCGCTCGCGCTGGAGGCGCCGGTGACCGGCGAGCTGGTGCTGGCCCATCTGCCGCCGACGCGCCGCGCCGGCACCAAGCCCTTCTACATCGAGGGCCTGGACGCCGAGAGCGGCGCATGGGAGACGCCGATGCCCGGCCGCCACTACGGCGAGCTGCAGGCCGGCGTGCAGCTGGCCAACCGCAGCGGCGCGCTCAACGAGATCGAGTACTCCGAATTCGTGCAGAAGGTGCAGGCCTTCGCCGAGGCGGTGGGTGCGATGCCGGACTTCCCCGACATGCTCGACGTGGTGGC
This sequence comes from uncultured Rubrivivax sp., assembly GCA_937975735.1. GTDB lineage: Bacteria > Pseudomonadota > Gammaproteobacteria > Burkholderiales > Burkholderiaceae_C > Rubrivivax. The sequence goes on along the minus strand of CALJUI010000009.1, from coordinate 3,169 downwards.
CCGCGCGCGCGAGCTCGACGCCTTCGCCAGCGAGATCGACGCGCAGCTGACGATCACGCTCAGGAGCGACGCCGTCGCCTGGTCGGTCGGCTACGTGCAGCAGTGCGCGGCGCGCCACGGCTTCGTGCCGGGGCCGGTGCCGGGCCGCATGGTGCTGCCTTCGGCCGAGGAGGGTGCGCCGCCCATGCTGGTGTTGGCCTACGACGCGCAGGCCGCGCTGGCCGACGATCCGCAGAAGGCCGCGGTGCGCGAATGCCACCTGAGCCTGGACGTGGCGCAGACCCCGGCCGCGATGGAGCCGTTTCCGGCCTGGCACCACGCCGCGCGCTCGCTCGGTGACGACATGGCGGCCACCGCGGTCGACGACTTCGGCGAGCCGATCACGCTGCACGCCTTCGCCGGCATCGGGCAGGAACTGCAGGCGCTGTACGCCAAGCTCGAGTCGCGCGACCTCGCCGCCGGCTCGCCGGCGGCGCGGCGGCTGTTCAGCTGAGCTCACGCCCGCCTCACGGTGGCGTGACCCAAAGGTGATGTGCGGCGCCCGTAATCCCGGTGCGAAGCCGTCGACCCACGCGCTGCCGTGAGGTGATCCGAATCGACGCTTCCGCGGCCGCGCCCGGCATGTTGCTGCGGCGTGCAACACCCAGGAGAACGTCAATGATGAATCCGAAGCACCTGTCCCGCGGTCTGGCCGTGCTGATGCTGAGCGCCACCCTGGCGGCGCCGGCGATGGCGCAGGAGGCCACGCTGTGGTCCGAGAAGTTCGCCGACGTGTGCGACACCGACAAGAACGGCATGGTCACGAAGAAGGAGTTCGTCGACCGCATGGCCGCGATGTGGGACAAGCACCACGCGACGATGATGAAGAAGGAGCCGGGCGTGAAGGCCGGGATGATGAGCAAGGCGCAGTTCATGGTCTTCGCGAAGAACCTGACCGACCCCGGGCAGATCGGCGGCAGCTGATCGGCATCGGCGGCGGTGTCGCGCCCGCCTACACTGGCGGGATGGTCGACACCGCACGCCGTGCCGCCGCGCTGCGCGCGCAGCTCCATCACCACGCCCATCGCTACTACGTGCTCGACGCGCCCGAAATTCCGGACGCCGAGTACGACCGGCTGTTCCATGAGCTGCAGGCGATCGAGGCCGCGCACCCCGACCTGCGCACGCCGGACTCGCCGACGATGCGGGTCGGCGGCGCGGTGTTGCCGGGCTTCACGCCGGTGCGCCACCGCGTGCCGATGCTCAGCATCCGCACCGAGACCGACACCTCCCCGGCCGGCGCCGAGGCCTTCGACGCGCGGGTGCGGCGCGAGCTCGAACTCGACGACGACGCGCCGCCGGTGGCCTACGCGGCCGAGCTGAAGTTCGACGGCCTGGCGATCAACCTGCGCTACGAGGACGGCGTGCTGGTGCTGGCCGCCACCCGCGGCGACGGCGAGACCGGCGAGGACGTGACGCAGAACATCCGCACGATCCGCGGCATTCCGCTGCGGCTGAACGGCGAACCGCCGCCGGTGCTCGAGGTGCGCGGCGAGGTCTACATGCGCCGAGATGACTTCGAGCGCCTGAACGAGCAGCAGCGCGAGCGCGGCGAGAAGTCCTACATCAACCCGCGCAACACCGCCGCCGGCGCGGTGCGCCAGCTCGATCCGTCGATCACCGCGATGCGTCCGCTGTCCTTCTTCGCCTACGGGCTGGGCGAGGTCGCGGGGTGGACGCTGCCGCCGACGCAGGGCGAGCTGCTCGACGCGATCGAGGCCTTCGGCGTGCCGGTGTGCGCCGACCGCGCCGTCGTGCTCGGCGCGGCCGGCCTGGCCGGATTCCACGCCGAGATGGGTGCGAAGCGGGACGCGCTGCCGTTCGACATCGACGGCGTCGTCTACAAGGTCGACCGGCTGGACCAGCAGCGCCGCCTGGGTTTCGTCACCCGCGAGCCGCGCTGGGCGGTCGCCCACAAGTACCCGGCTCAGGAGCAGGTGACGGTGCTCAAGGGCATCGAGATCCAGGTCGGCCGCACCGGCAAGCTCACGCCGGTGGCCAAGCTCGAGCCGGTCTTCGTCGGCGGCACGACGGTGTCCAACGCGACACTGCACAACCTGTTCGAGCTGCGCCGCAAGCGCGTGCGCATCGGCGACCAGGTGATCGTGCGCCGCGCCGGCGACGTGATCCCGGAGGTCGTCGGACGCATCGAGGCGCCGCGGCCCGCCTACGTGCCGAACTTCCGCATGCCACGCGCGTGCCCGGTCTGCGGCAGCACGGTGCGGCGGGAGAAGGGCGGCATCGACCACCGCTGCAGCGGCGGCCTGTTCTGCGCCGCCCAGCGCAAGCAGGCCATCCTGCACTTCGCCGGCCGCCGCGCGATGGACGTCGAGGGCCTGGGCGACAAGCTGGTCGACCAGCTGGTCGACGGCGGCCTGATCCGCACCCTGCCTGAGCTCTACACGCTGGGCGTAGCCAAACTCGCCGCGCTCGAGCGCATGGCCGACAAGAGCGCCACCAACCTCGTCGCCGCGCTGGAGGCGAGCAAGCGCACGACGCTGGCGCGCTTCCTGTACGCGCTGGGCATCCGCCACGTCGGCGAGGCGACGGCGAAGGACCTGGCGCGCCACTTCGGCCGCCTGGACCCGCTGATGGACGCGACGATCGAACAGCTGCTCGAGGTGCGCGACGTCGGTCCCGTCGTCGCGCAGAGCATCCGCACCTTCTTCGACCAGGCCCACAACCGCGAAGTGGTCGAGCAGCTGCGCGCCGCCGGCATCGTCTGGGACGAGCACGACGGCGAGGCCGGCGACGGCGCCGACCAGCCGCTGGCCGGCCGGACCGTCGTGCTGACCGGCACGCTGCCGACGCTGACCCGCGACGAGGCCAAGGCGATGCTCGAGCGTGCCGGCGCCAAGGTCGCGGGGTCGGTGTCGAAGAAGACCGCCTACGTGATCGCCGGCGCGGAAGCCGGCAGCAAGCTCGACAAGGCGCAGGAACTCGGCGTGACGGTGCTCGACGAGGACGGTCTGCGCGCATTGCTGTCGGGCGCCGTCGACTGACGGCGCCGCACGGGCCCGCGACGCGGACGGCTCGACGGCGCGGCAACGCCCGGGGCGGTCAGCGGTCGGCGGCGCGGGGCGTTCGGCGGCCTCGAGCGGGTGCCTTGGCCGCCGCCGCCCGACCAGCG
>CALJUI010000008.1 GCA_937975735.1 uncultured Rubrivivax sp. | reverse complement strand
GGCGGTTCGGCGACTATCTCGGCATCGGTGCCGGCGCCCACGGCAAGCTGAGCTTCCCGCACCGCGTCGTGCGCCAGGTGCGCTGGCGCGAGCCGGCGCGCTACATCGAAGAGGCGCTGGCCGGTCGTGCGGTGTCCAACGAACACGAGGTGTCGCGCCGGGAGATCGGCTTCGAATTCGTGCTCAACGCGCTGCGGCTGCGTGGCGGCTTCGCGCTCGACGACTTCCGTGCCCGCGCCGGGCTGCCCGTCAGCGCGATCGAGCCGGCGCTCGCCGAAGCCGAGCGCCGCGGCCTCGTCGAGCGCGACCTGGGCCACGTGCGGCCGACGGCGCGCGGCTTCGACTTCCTGTCGGATCTGCAGGCGCTGTTCCTGCCGCCGCGTTGACGGCCGGGGCGGCGAGCCGCTCGAGCTCGGCCTGAGAGGCGGCCAGCTCCGCCAGCAGCCACTCCCGCAGCGCGACCAGCGGCGGCCAGTCCTGCAGCGTCGGCGGGTACACGAGCCACAACGGGTGCGCGCTGTCGCTGAGCAGTTCGATCGGCGACAGCCGGACGAGGCGGCCGTTGCGCAGCGCATCGGCGGCGAGCAGGTCCCGAGCCACCGTGATGCCCAGTCCCTGCTCGGCGGCCTGCAGCATCAGGCCGGCGTCGTTGAACGTCGCCACCGGCCGCACGGTCGGGGTGATGCCGGCGAGCGCGAAGAAGCGCTGCCACTCGGCCGCGTCACCGAGCAGCGGCTCATCGGCCAGTGCCGACGTCGGCCGCCCGAGCAGCCGGCGCGCGACCTCGGGCGTGCCCACCGCGATCAGCGGGGAGTGGATCAGACGGTCGGCCTGCAGCCCGCGCCAGGGCCCGATGCCCTGGCGCACCGCGGCGTGGTAGCCCTCGCGCACGAGGTCGATCAGCTGCTGCGAGGCGTGCAGTTCGATCGCGAGCTTGGGATGGCGCTCGCGCCAGTGCGGCATGCGCGGCAGGAGCCAGCGCTGCATGAACGACGGCACCGCCGACAGCCGGATCGCGCTGGCGCCGCCGCTGGCGGCGAGCTCGGCTTCGCGCACGCCGAGCTCGATGCGCTGCAGGCCCTGCTCGACGGCGCCGGCGAGTGCCTGGCCGGCAGGGCTGAGCACGATGCCGCGGCCGCGCCGGTGGAACAGCTCGACGCCGGGCTGCGTCTCGTGCAGCTTGATCTGCTGGCTGACGGCGCCGTGCGTCAGGTGCAGCGACTCGGCCGCCGCACGCATGTGGCCCAGACGTGCGACGGCGCGGAAGGCGGGCAGGGTCTGCAGCGGAATCCGGGCCATATGGTCAGTATAGCTAACCGAAATGGCGAAGAAGCATCGTTTGTATTCGGATAACTGGATCAATATCCTTAACGAACGAACTCCACCGAGGACTTGCGATGAACGCCCACAGTCACTGCGCCACCTGCCCCGCCGCTGCGCCGGCGATCGTCCTCGCGCCGTTGGCGCAGGCCGCCGACCGTCGCCTGGCGGCGCTCCTGCGGGCCGGCGCCGAATGGCTCGTGCGCCTGCGGCTGCCGGCCGCCGGCCGCGCGCCGACGGAGCTGCCCGAGTATCTGCTCGACGACGTCGACGCCAGCGGCGGCTTGCGAGCCCGCAGCATGCGAGCCGCGCTCGAGCGCCGGATCGACGGCGCCCGGCTCGGCCGCGGCCGCATCGACGCGATCTGGTGAACGGCCGGGCTCAGACGCGGCTGGTCGACAGGCCGGCGGTGCTGCGCAGGCGCTCGATCAGCGCCGGCGCGATCGCCGGCAAGGGCAGCACCTCGTGGGCCGCGCCATGGCCGATGGCCTCGCGCGGCATGCCGAAGACGACGCAGCTGGCCTCGTCCTGGCAGACGTTCCAGGCGCCGGCGTCGCGCATCTCGCGCATCGCCATCGCGCCGTCGGCGCCCATGCCGGTCAGCATCACGCCCAGCGCGTTGGGGCCGGCGACGCGTGCCGCCGAGCTGAACAGCACCTCCACCGACGGCATGTGCCGGTTCACCGGCTCGCCGATCCAGACGCGGGCGACGTAGTTGGCGCCGGATCGCTCCACCGACAGGTGCTGTCCGCCCGGTGCGATGTAGGCGTGTCCGGGCAGCACACGTTCGCCGTCGCTCGCCTCCTTGACGCGGATGCGGCACAGTCCGTCCAGCCGCGCCGCGTAGCGGCTTGTGAACCCGGCCGGCATGTGCTGGGTGATCAGCACCGCGGGCGCGTCGGCGGGCAGCGCGGCCAGCAGTTCGCGCGTCGCCTCGGTGCCGCCGGTCGAGGCGCCGATGAAGACGAGCTTCTCGGTCGACAGCCGGCCCAGCGGGGGCGCCGCGGGCGGCGGCGACCCGGGTGTCGAGGCGGGGTCGCGCGGGGCCGGCATCCTGCGCACCTGCGCGCGCGCGGCGATGCGGATCTTGTCGACGATGTCGCCGCCGAGCTGGCGCAGCCCGTCGGCGATGCCGATCTTCGGCTTGGCGACGAAGTCCACCGCGCCGAGCTCCAGCGCCCGCAGCGTGACGTCGGCGCCGCGCTCGGTCAGCGTCGAGACCATCACCACCGGCATCGGTCGCAGCCGCATCAGCCGCGACAGGAAGTCGATGCCGTCCATGCGCGGCATCTCGACGTCGAGCGTGATCACGTCCGGATTCAGCTCGCGGATCAGCTCGCGCGCCGCGAACGGGTCGGCGGCGGTGCCGATGCACTCCATGTCGCCGGCGCGGTTGACGATCTCGGCGAGCAGGCCGCGCACCAGCGCGGAGTCGTCGACCACGATGACGCGGGTCTTGCGCATGCGATTCAGGTTCAGAACAGGTCGATCGTGCCTGCCGCGGCGGGGGCCTGCGCACGCGCCGCCTCGCTCTCGCGGGCCAGCAGCGATGCGGTGTGCACCGCGGCGAGGCGCTTGACCAGCGCCTTGCCGCTGGCCGGCAGGAAGCACACCTTTCGCGGGTGCACGTCCAGCACGTCGCGCGAGACGACGGCGATGCGCTCGGTGCGCAGGTAGTCGAGCACGAAGCTGGTGTTGCGCTCGCCGACGTTCAGGCTGTGCATGCCGCTGACCACTGCCGCGCCGCCGAAGACCTTGGCCTCCATCGACGAGCGGGTCGCGCCGCGCTTGATCAGCTCGTTGATCAGCAGTTCCATCGCGAACGAGCCGTAGCGTCCGCTGTCGGCGGCGCCGCCGCGCTCGGGCAGCATGAAGTGGTTCATGCCGCCGATGCCGCGCTCGCGGTCCCACAGGCAGGCGGCGATGCACGACCCCAGCGTCGTCGTGATGAGGATGTCCTCGTGATGCACGAAGTACTCACCGGGAAGCACCTTGACGGCCTCGTTGCGGAAGTGCGCATCGTAGTAGAAGAACGAGGCCTCGCCGCTGCGTCGGGGGGCCGACTTGAGATCGGTCAAGCGGGGGGTGTCGGCCAGTCCGGGCCGCGGGGCGGCAGGGGTGGTTCCGGCGGACAGCATGGCGTTCATATCGGTGCCGTGGCGGGTGGCTTGAGCGCCTCAGAGCCGCTCGTAGATGGTCTTGCCGCGCAGCCGGAAGAGCTCCCGGGCGTCGGTGAAGTTCTCCGAATGGCCGACGTAGAGCAGCCCGCCGGGCGCCATCGCCGCATGGATGCGCGCGAGCACCTGGCGCTGGGTGGCGGCGTCGAAATAGATCATCACGTTGCGGCAGAACACGATGTCCATCGGCGCACCGAGCGTCTGCCAGTCGCGACCCGTCAGGTTGAACGGCCGGAACTCGATGCGCCGCGCCAGCGCCGGCTGGACACGAACTCGGCCGGCATTCGCACCGGTGCCGCGCTGGAAGTGGCGGCGCAGCCGCTCCGGCGACAAGCCGGCCGCGTCGGCACCGTACACGCCCCGCCGTGCCGCGTCCAGCACCTCGGTGTCGATGTCGCTGCACAGCAGGCTCACCGGTGCGTCGGGCCCGAGCACTTCGTCGACGACCATGGCGATCGAGTACGGCTCCTCGCCGGTGGAGGCCGCATTGCACCAGATCCGGGTCGGCCGGCGGCCGCGCGCGCGCAGGTCGTCGGCCAGCGCGGTGAAATGGTGCTCCTCGCGGAAGAAGGCGGTCAGATTGGTCGTCAGGCTGTTGACGAAGGATTGCCACTCGGGCGCATCCGCGCTGCGCTCCAGCGCGCAGAGGTAATCGTCGAAGCTGCGGTGGCCGGTGGCCCGCATCCGGCGCGTCAGGCGGCCATGCACCATCGCGTGCTTGCCGTCGTGCAGGCTGATGCCGGCGCGATCGAGGATCAGGCGGCGGATGCGGTCGAAGTCGCGCCGGCTGAGCGCGATCGGTGCGTCGGCGGGCGCCGGGGCGGGGGCAAGGGTGGCGGACATGGGCGGCAGCGCGGCGAACCGTCGCCTCGGGTGGGCCATGAGATCTGACGCTTCACTATCGGCGGTTCGCCGGGGTTCTGGAGACCGAGATGGCGGGTGCAACGGTGTCTTTTCGCAACCCGGGCACGGAATGGCCGCTGCTAGACTGCCGCACGCCTTCGACCCCCGAGGCGACGGGCCCGATGTCCCTGAACCCCTCCATGGCTGATCTGCGACTCGACGTGGCGCTGCAACTGCTGCTGCAGGCGGGCGTCGCCGAGCCATCCGGCGAGCGCGGCAGCGCCGCCTGGCTGCAGGGTCTGGTCGATGCGCTGGTGGAACTGTCCAGCCGCGATCCGCTGACCGGGCTGGCCAACCGGCGCAGCTTCGAGCTCGCGCTGGCGCGCGAGATCGACCGCGTCGCGCGCAGTGGCGAGCCGGCCCTGTTGCTGATGCTCGACATCGACCATTTCAAGCGCGTCAACGACACCCACGGCCACGTCGCCGGCGACATCGTCATCAAGGCCGTTGCCGGTGCGCTGCTGGAGTGCGTGCGGCCGATGGACCTGGTCGCGCGCACCGGTGGCGAGGAGTACGCGATCATCCTGCCCAACTGCCCGCCGGCCTTCGGCGAGACGGTGGCGGAGCGGGTGCGCCGCCGCGTCGCCCAGATGCCGATCCCGATCGGCGCGCCGCCGGCGCTGCAGGTCACCGTCAGCATCGGCGGCGCCTTCGCGCCGCAATGGGTGCGCTCGACGGCGCCGCTGTGGATCGAACGCGCCGACCAGCAGCTCTACCGCGCCAAGGCGCAGGGCCGCAACCTGGTGAGCCTGGAGCCGACCGCTGTCAGCGTGGTCAGCAACGAGGAAAAGCGGCTCCTGTTCGAAACCTCTCAGTTCCTGGACCTCGAATGACAGACTCCGCGCCCCGGCGGCGAAGCTCCTCGCGCATCACCGCCATCACCAGCGGCAAGGGCGGCGTCGGCAAGACCTTCGTGTCCGCCAACCTCGCCGCCGCGCTGGCGCGACAGGGGCAGCGGGTGCTGGTGCTCGACGCCGACCTGGGGCTGGCCAACCTGGACGTGGTGCTGAACCTGTTCCCGAAGATCACGCTGCACCAGGTGTTCAAGGGCGAGGCGGCGCTCGACGAAGCCATCCTGCCGGCCCCCGTCGGCTTCTCGGTGCTGCTGGCCGGC
>CALJUI010000007.1 GCA_937975735.1 uncultured Rubrivivax sp. | reverse complement strand
CCTCCGTCGGCGGCAACAGCCGCAGGCGCACGAGCGCGAGGTGCAGCCCGGCGCGCGCGCTGCCGGCGGCCAGCCGCGCCTGCGCCTCGTCGAGCACGGCCAGGGCCTGCCTGCTCTGGCCCTGGTCCAGGTCCAGCGTCACCGCGAGCGCGCGCGCCTGCGCCGCGTACAGCGGCAAGGCATCGGCGACGCGGGCCAGCGCCGCCTGCGAGGCCTGGCGCGCGCGGGCCCACTGCCCGAGCTGCATCCACAGCGCGGTGGCCTGGTTGTCGAGCGCGATGGACCATCCGGGCATGCGTTCGGCCAGCACGGCCGCCGCGTGCTCGAGCCCTGCGACGGCCTCGCGGTAGTTCGTCTGCTGCAGCGCCAGCCTGACGCGCATGAGCGGCATCCAGGGCCACAGTCCGTCGACATCGAGTTCGTGGCGGGCCGCCATCTGTTCGGCCAGGCCGGAGGCCTGCGCCGCCTCGGCGACATGGCCGGTCGCCTGGTGCAGTGTCGACAGTTCGAGGGCCGCCTCGACGATCTCCATCGGCTGCCCGCCCTGCTTGGCCAGTTCGAGCGAGCGCACGAACTGCGGCTCGGCCTCCGCCGTGCGGCCGGCGTTGGACAGCGCCGCGGCCAGCGCGGCCACCGCGCGATGCTGGGCCTCGTCGTCGCCGCTGGTCTCGGCCAGGGCCACCGCGCGGTACATCGAGCGCACGGCGGCGTCGTTGTCGCCGCGATGCATGTAGCCGGCCCGGGCCTGGGTCAGCAGCATCGCCGCCAGCGCGGGCGACTGCGCGTGGGCGAAACCGGCCAGCGCGGCGTCGGCCACCGCCCCGGCGCCGGCGAAGTCGCCACGCTGGATCAGCGCCCCGGCGCGACGCTCGGCCGCCATCGCGCGCTGGATCGGCGTGGCCGCCAGCGCCTCCAGGCGCTGCAGCAGGCGCTCCTGCGCATGGCCCTCGGGCGAGCGCACGTGCTCGAAGAAGGCATTGACCGCGTCGAAGGCCGCGACGGGTTCGCCGCTGCGTTCGAGCAGGTCGGCCGCCGCGAGCAGCGCATCGGCGCCCTCGTCCCAGCGCAGCAATGCCACCGCCTGGCGCCCCGCGCGCAGCAGATGCGGCACCGCGCGCTCGGGGCTGGCGCTGGCCTGCCAGTGCGCCGCCAGCCGCTGCGGCGAGGCGTCGCGCGCTTCCAGGAATTCGGCGATCCGCCGATGCAGGTCCCGCGCCAGCGGGGCCGGCACCGACGCGCGCACCGCATCGCGGATCAGGTCGTGCGCGAAGGCCTGGTCGCGCAGCACGTGCGCGGCCTCGAGCTCGGCCCAGGCGTCCGCCAGGTCCAGCGGCCCGGTGCCCAGCAGGTGGGTGGCCAGCTCGACGCTGAAGTCGGGGTCGGCCAGCGCCGCGCAGCGCGCGATGCGCACCGCGCCTTCGGACAGGCGTCGCATGCGCTGCCCGATGAGCTGCGTGACGGAGGGCGCCGCCGGCAACGCCGACCCCGCGGCGCCGTCCGGCATCGACTTGAGCGTCTCCAGCACGAAGAGCGGGTTGCCGCCGGTGTGCCGCAGCAGCCGCGGCGCGAGCGCCTGCCCCGACCAGCCGGGCAGGCCGATCGAGTCGACCAGCTCGGCGACCTGGGGCTCGGACAGCGGCGCGAGCACCACGCGCGCCGCCGCGGCCAACCGGGGCGGCCCCTCGGGCCGGGTGGTGAACACCCAGACCAGCGGGCGCGCCGCCTCGGCCAGGAAGTGCAGCGCCTCGGCGCTGGCGGCATCCACCGCGTGCAGGTCCTCGACCACGATGCAGCGCACGCCCGCCCGCGCCGACGAGGCGACGAAGGACTGCAGCGCCGCCTGCAGCCGCGCCGAGTCGGGCGGTGCGGGGCCCGCGTCGCCCAGTTCGGGCAGCCAGCGGGCGAGGCTGCGCCGCAGCGCGGCGGTCGGCTCGCCGACCCGCTGCACCAGCACCCGCAGCAGGCGCACGATGCTGGCATAGGGCGCGGTCGCATCGCCGGGCCGTGCGCCGACCATGATCGCCTCGCGCGGCAGCTGGCGCACGAAGTCGCCCACCAGCCGCGACTTGCCCAGGCCGGCCTCGCCCTCGATCACCAGCGTCTGCCCGAGATCGAGGGCCTGCGACAGCGCGTGCCAGGCCGCGTCGCGCCCGATCAGGCGCGGCGGTCGCAGCAGTGCGGCATTGCGCAGCGCCGGCACCGCCGACGGCGGCGTGGCGCTCTCGGCCTGGGCCAGCAGCATCAGCGTCTCGGTCGACGGCCGGGTGCCGACCTCGTCCTTCAGCATCCGCTCGCAGGCGTCGAAGGCCAGCAGCACCGCGGCGCGGTCGCCGGCCAGGTAGTGCATGCGCATCACCCGCCGGTGCGCCTCCTCGGACAGCGGATCGAGCGCGAGCAGCTCGTTCGCGTGGCCGAGCGCGTCGGGCCAGTCGCAGGCGCGAGCGGCGCTGTCGGCCAACTCGGCCAGCGACTGGCGCAGGCGATCGCGCCGGCGCTCGCGCTGCAGTGCGAGCCACTGCGCCAGCTCGCCGTCCACCTCGGCGTCGGCGAGGCCGGCGAGCACGCCGTCGGCGCGTTCCAGGTCGTGCGTGACGCCGCCCGCCAGCTCGAGCGTCGTGCCGCCGGCCACCACGTCGCCGCCGCTGAGCTTGCGCAGGTTGAACAGCCGCTGGCGGAGCACGTTGCGCGCCGCCACCTCCTCGCTGGCCGGCCAGAGCAGCCGCGCCAGCCGCCCGCGCGGCGTCGGCCCTTCAAGGGCGAGCCAGGCGAGCAGCAGGGCATCGCGGGGCGCGAGCGGCAGCGCGCGGCCGTCGGCCGACACCAGGCGCGGCGCAGCGGCGAGCTCAAGCCGGTACGGCATGCGATCAATGCTATCGAAGGCGGCAGCGGCCGCGCCGGCGGGACACCCAGCCGGCGGCGGCGAGTCCGGCCAGCAGCAGCGCCGGCGTCGTCGGTTCGGGAACTCCGGTCGGGCCAGGAAGGTCTGCAGTGATCACGATGTCGCGCAACCCCCATCCCTCCCCGGCGCCGCGATTGAGGGCGAAGTTGAATCCGAAGCTGTTGAACCCCTCCAGCAAGGTGAACGCCACCGTGAACCGCGCGATGCCGCCCAGGTTGAAGCCATTGTCCTGATAGAGGTCCAGCGTGGCGCCGAGGTCGTTGATGCCGGGGTTGTTGTCGTAGAGGATCGGGGGGCCGGGATGCGAGCCGCCCAGGTTCAGGAGCGCACCGAAGCCCACCCCGTCGACCGTCGGGTCGTTGACCAGAAAGTCGAAGTTGTCGAAGACATCGCCGCTGGAGATGCGGGGGCCGAAGCCGTCGACGTTGCCGTAGCCGATCAGCTCGAAGCTCAGCCGCGCCGTGCCGGCGGCGGACGTGCCCGGCGACGTGACGAAGCCAACGTAGCTGCTTCCGGCGATCGAGAGCTGATCGGGCAAGGTCGCCACGAAGGGTGCCGCCCGGGCCGAGTGGCCCAGCGCGACGAGGCCGGCGATCGCCGCCGCATGGATGAACTTGCGCATCGAATTCCCCCTTTGGATCGAACCCATGGCGAACGGCGCCACGACCCGGCAGGGACTGGCCCCGCGTGGAAGGAAAGATATCGAGGGGCGCGTTAAGGGCACGTTAAAGGGCGGGCGCTCCGGGGGCGTGCCCTGGGACGAGCGCTTCGACCTGCGCTGGGCGCCAGCGGGCGGCTCGCGGCCGGCGGCCGATTGCGCGACGAACATCAGCCCCAGGCGCCGCAGCAGGCCGCGCGCGACACCTCGTTCACCGGGTCGCCGTGACGGATGACCGGTGCCCGAAGGCCCGGCCTCGCGACCGCCCACGGCACTGTCGGAATTCCTGCCACGGTGACCTCGGCATCGGCCGCCCCGTCACGTAAGTGGTTGATTTTCCTGACGGATGCACGAACGGTATGGAATCTGCTCGACGCCGTTCCAGGGCGCGTTGCCCTGTCGTTGAGGAATGGATCGATGAAAAGAATGGCGAAGTTGCTTGCTGGGCTCTTGCTGTGCGGCGCCATGAGCGCGCACGCGGGCCTGGTCACGGGAACGATCACGGGCCTGCCGGAAAGCAGTGCGCCGCTGGCGTTCGGTGACGGCACCAACAGCGTGACGTTCTTCTGGAGCATCAACACGTTCGATCGGGGCTTCGTCTATGGCTCGGGGTTCACCGGCGACAGCGACGTCGCCGTCGCCATCGGCGCCGTCGACATCTCCGACATCGTCGATGCGTCGCTGCTGACCTACACGAGCGGATTTGTCGGCCCGCTGTGCGATGCCGACTGCAACGCCGGCGGCGTCGGAACGTTCATCGTCCTGAACAACTTCGTCACCGGCCACTACGGCGTGGTGCGGATCGACGACATCATCGGCGGCGGCCTCGATGCCACGCTGAACGCCACCTGGTGGTTCCAGGACGACGGCACCGGCCGATTCGCGAGGACAACCTCGGTTCCGGAGCCCGGGACGATCGCGCTTCTCGGCCTCGGCCTGCTCGGCATGGGCGCGGCACGGCGTCGACGCGCAGCCTGACCGCGCCTTGCCTGGAGGAAGCCCGCCGCGTGCGGGCTTCTTCGTGCTCACGGACGACAGATCGCCGGCGTGACGTACGGAGGTCGACGAGCCGCCATCGACCACGGCGTCGGGCCGCCCTCCTCGAACACGCGAAAGAGACGACCGGTTGATCAACCCTTCGGAACAAGACACAACCCTGCAAGCCATCGCGGTCGGTCGGTGAACGACCGAAGGACACGGACCATCGATCGATATCGTCGTTGACGATCCTCAAGGTTCGCGACGCGCCGCAACTGGCTCGAAGGGGCCCTTGCGTCCACGCGAAGCCTCGCCCACACAGTCGATCACTCAGCCATTGCGCCGTTCCTGCGCCATCACTGGCGACTCGTAGCGGGAGGGGCGCTCGGGCGTTCCGTCGAGGGTTGCCCGGGCCTCGTGGAAACAGTCGATCCCAGCCGGCAGGGCGACGCCCGACTGCGCAGATCGGGTCCAGATGTTCGCAGTGACTTCGACCATGTTCGGTTCGTCGAAGCAGCCGCGAGAGACGGCTTGCAGGTCCGGCCAGCGCTCGAAGGTCAGCCCCACCGTCGTTCCGCAGTTGGCGCAGAACTCGACGTAGACCTTCTTGTGGCTCACGTCCGAGGTGTGCTCGTACCTGTGCGGCTCGCCCGAGGTGAACTCCACCGCGTTGCGTGGGAACAAAGACTCCGCGTAGAACGACGTCCCGGTCATCCGTTGGCAGAAGGTGCAATGACAGGCGAGCGTTCGAAGCGGAGACTGCGTCACGCGGAAGCGGATCCTGCCGCACAGGCAGCCTCCCTGAAGTTCAATGCTCATGGTGGGTTCCCGGGCATGGTGGCGGTCGGTGGCATGGATCGGAGATGTCCGACGAGGAAGGCCTCGATCAACGGGTTGATCGTGTCGGGGTGCGTCACGGGCGCCATGTGACCCACGCCTTCGACTTCCCGGATCTCCGCGCGGGGCAGTGCCGAGGACAACAGGCTCGCGACAGCGCGCGCCGCGGCCGTCGACCGGCTGCCGGTCAGGATCAACGTCGGCACGTCGATGGACGCCAACGTGCGCAACGGAAGCGGCTCATGAAACGCCGCATGCCATTCCTCGATGACGGAGGGCATGGCCGTGGCGAGTGCGGCCTTCCGCTCTTCCGGCAGAGCGGTCCATGAATGCTCGCCCAACCAGTAGTCGACAAACCGTTGCGCCGACTCGAGCAGTCTCCGCTCTTCGACCAGACGCGTCGTGTCATCGCGAACGGCAGAGATCTCCGTGGCGGCGGCACTGTCGGGCGCATGGGCCATCAACACGCTGAACAGCACCGGTTCGTACAGCACCACCGACGCCAATCGACGCCTGTGTGCATAGGCAGCCCGCAACGCGACAGCACCACCGAAGGAGTGACCCACCAGGTGCACGCCGTCGCCTGCAGCCTCGAAAAGAGGAGCCAACAAGGCCGCCTCGTCGTCCAGGGCCATCGGCCTGGCTTGTGACCAGGCCGCCGTCCTGCCTGCCCCGTACAGGTCGGGGGCGACCACTTCGAAGCGGTCCGACAGCAAGTCCATCAGCCCGCGCCACTGGCCCGAGGAACTCGCACTCGAGTGAAGGCAGATCACGGCCGGCCCCTTGCCAGCCTTGCGGACATGGGGTGTTGGCGGCATCACTTCTTTCTCCTGAATGAACTGACGCTGGAGTCCACGCTAGTCGGTCCATCGTTCGCGATCAATCCCGCCGACGATGCGGCGCTGGCATCGAGTCCTTCGATGACCGCCCCGCGAACAGCACAGGAACGATTCCGGTCAGCACCATCGCCGCGCCCGGCCACTGAGCGGGGACGATCCGCTCGCCGAGGATCGCGACCGCCAGCACGGCCCCGAAGATGGGCATCAGGTTCACGAAGGGCCCCGAGCGCTCGGGGCCGATGCGCGCCACGCCGTAGTTCCAGAGCCAGAAGGCCAGCACCGACGGGAAGATCACGACGTAGGCCAGTGCGCCCCAGACGGCCGTCCCGGCGTCGAGGTGCGACGACGGCCACTGCAGCAGGTAGACGGGCAGCATCAGCGCCAGCCCGCAGCCCATGCTCGCAGCCAGGCTTACCGTCGGTGAAAGACCCGGAGGACGCCGCTTCAGCAGCAGCGAGTACGCCGCCCAGACCAGTACCGCCGCCAGCATCCAGAGGTCGCCCCGGTTGAAGTCCAAGCTGCGCAGGACCATGGCATCGCCGCGCGTGATCAGCAGCGCGGCACCGCCCAGCGAGCAGGCTGCGCCGGCCCACTGGAGCCACGCAGGACGGCTTCCCCCCATCGCCACCGAGCCGGCCAGGATCGCCACCGGCGCCAGCGCGAGGATCAGCAGTGCATGGGTGGCCATGGTCTGGCTCAAGGCGATGTAGACCATGGTGTGAAAGCCCGCGATCCCGGTAGCGCCGAGCGCGACGACGTACCGCCAGTGCTGCCGAATGACGCCTGCGTGCTGCAGCAATCCGCGGGCCGTGAAGGGCAGGAACAACGCGCCGGCCAGCGCCCAGCGCAGGGTGTTCAGCGTGACCGGGTCGACCGCGTCACGCAGCGCGCGACCGGCGATGAAGTTGCCGGACCAGAACAACGCGGCCAGCGACAGGGCGGCCGCCGCGCGCCAGTCGACGGACGCGGTACCGATGCTTGCGGGTGCGCCGAGCGTGGCCATGGTCGATGTTCTCCCGTGCAATGAAGGGAACCCATCGTGCGACGCTGACACGGATCGCGCATGGTGCAGATGTCCCGCCGCCGCGCGGCCTTGTCGGCTCGTCCTGGGACGGACGTCCCGTCTCAGCCGATGTCCAACGCTTCCCTGGCCCTGACGATCAATGCGGCGCGGCTGCCGATGCCCGTCTTGCCCAGGATCGACGACACCTGGTTGCGCACGGTCTTCTCGCTCTTGGCAAGCCGGCTGGCGATCGTGGCGTTGTCGTGGCCTTCGGCCAGGATTGCGAGCACCTGCCGCTCCGCGTGCGTGAGGTCTTCGAACCCCGCCACGGGATCGGCGCCGTGGCCCGCATCGACGAATCCGCGAAGTTCACTGCAGAAGACGCTCCAGGCCGGCTCACCCTCGAGCAGCACATGGTTGTCGCTGTCCAGGGGCACGAAGCGCGCGCCCGGGATCAGCGACGCCAGCAGACGGCCTTCATCGAAAGGGATGCGGGCATCGCCGCGCGAGTGCATCACCAGCACGGGCAGGTCGAGCTTCGTCGCCAGTTCGGTGACGTCGATCCGGTAGAAGGCCTCCAGGATGGCGGCCGCGGTCTCCGGGCTGGCCGTGCGCTGCTCGAGTTCAGTCCACCAGCGATGCTGCTGCGGCGTGCCGTCGGGGATGAACTGGCTGGTGAAGACCTGCCGGAACGCCGCGTTCTGCCGCCCCCAGCCGACGCGCACCAGCGTCAGCAGCGCTTCGGCTTCGCGACGCTGGCTTTGCCCCGTGGGCCGCCTGTACGACCCGCGGCCGTAGGCCCCGACGAGCAACAGCCTCGAGACGCGCTCGGGGTACCTGAGCGCGAAGGCGATGGCGATGGCGCCGCCTTGCGACATCCCGATCAATGGGAACGGCCGGCTCGCCAGCGGGCGCGTGACGGCCTCGAGGTCGTCCACCATCGCATCAAGCGAGAAGTCGGCGACCTCCCGGTCCGACAGGCCGCACCCTCGCTGGTCGTAGCGCAGGTACCGGTGCCCTGTCGACAGCAGCCGCAACCATGGCAACCAGATCGGGCTCGTCACGTCGTACTCGACGTGGCTGAGCCAGTGGGCCGCCCGGACGAGCGGTGGGCCCTTGCCAACAACCGCTGTCGCGATCCGCGTGCCGTCGCGGGACGTGCAGAAGCCGATCGTCTGGTTCATTGCCATCGCAGGTGATTCTCGGGCATGGGCATCGCGCCCGCCCAGCATGATCCGTCGGACAACGCTCACCGACCCGAGGCATCTTTCGATCGGCCGCACGCACGCAATGCGCGATCGGCGTGGCAAGGCCGTGGCCGCCGTCATCGGGACGGCGGGTGCCGCACGGGCCGCAGCCCGTTCGCCGCGCTCGGGCGGGGAGGTCAGAATGGCGGAGTCGCACAAGAGGAGCCACGATGAACACGCCCCCGGTCGAACCGCTGGACCCCGCGCTGGTCGAGGCGCTGCGCCATGTGTGCACCGCGACCCTGACCACGGTGCTGCTGAAGAAGGGCCTGCGCAACGTCTGGCTGCGCGGCACGCGGCCGATCAAGCCGGGCCTGAAGCGCACCATCGGCCGCGCCTTCACCTTGCGCTTCGTGCCGGCGCGCGAGGACCTGGCCACGCCGGCGTCCTGGGGCGCACCGATCTCCACCCGCGCCGCGATCGAGGCGATGCCGAGCGGCGTGATCGCCGTCGTCGGCGCGATGGGCGTCACCGACGCCGGCATCTTCGGCGACATCCTGTGCGCGCGGATGCGCCGGCGCGAGGTCGCGGCGCTGGTCACCGACGGCGTCGTGCGCGACCTGCCCGGCGTGCTCGACTCCGGCCTGCCGGTCTGGTGCCAGGGCACCGCGGCGCCGGCGTCGGTGGCCGGGCTGACCTTCGTCGGCTGGCAGGAACCGGTGGGCTGCGGCGGCGTCGCGGTGTTCCCGAACGACGTCATCGTCGCCGACGACGACGGCGCGGTGCTGATCCCGGCCGCGCTGCTGGAGGAGGTCACCGCCGCGGCGGTGGAGCAGGAGCGGCTCGAGGCCTGGATCATGCAGGAGGTGCAGGCCGGCGCGAAGCTGCCGGGCCTGTACCCGCCCGACGAGGCGAACCGCGCGCGCTACGAGGCCTGGAAGGCCGGCAAGGGCTGATCGGCCACCCGCCCGGTCACGGGTCGACGTTGTCCTGGCCGACCGCACCCTGGCTGTTGATGCCCCAGCACAACGGCTGGCCTGCGAGCGTCAGCCCGCAGGTCGCAACGCCACCGGCTTGCACGACTCGGAAGCGGTGACCGCCGGCCACCGGCGCCGGTTGCGTGACCTCGGCTTCGCTGCCGTTGCCGGCCAGCGCGGCGCCGCCCCAGCACCAGGCCGTGCCGTCGCTCTTCAGGCCGCAGACATGCTGGTAGCCGGCGGACAGGCTGGCAAAGACATGGCCGCCACTGACCGCGGTCGGCGCGTTGAGGTGGGCGGCGCCGCCGTCAGCGATCGCGCCTAGGACGCGCCCGCCAAGCGCCGACCCAGCGGCGACGAGGCCGCAGCTGAACTGCCCGCCGACGACCAGTGCCGTGAAGCGGTGCCCGCCGATCACCGCGGTCGGCACGCTCTCGGCGCCGGAGCGCCCGAGGCCGAGCTTGCCGTAGGTGTTGCGGCCCCAGCACCAGGCCTGGCCGGTGGCGTCCAGGCCGCAGGCGTGGTCCTCGCCGACGCCGATCGACGCGAAGGGCATCGTCTCCGTCACGCGCACCGGCACGCTGGACATGTCCGTCGTGCCGTTGCCCAGCGCTCCGCCGCCGGCCGGGCCCCAGCACCAGGCGGCGCCGGCCGCATCGAGCGCGCAGCTCAGCAGCCCGGTGTCGCCGGCGTCGATGCGCGTGAAGACATGGCCGCCGGCGACCTCGACCGGCAGCAGGCTGTCGGCCGAGCGACCGTCGCCAAGCTGGCCGCCGATGCCGAAGCCCCAGCAGCGCAGCACGCCCGCGCCGTCCAGCCCGCAGCCATGTCGCAACGAAAGGCTCAGCGCGTCGAATTGCAGCGGCGCCGCGCTGCGCACCGGCTGCCAGCTGCACGGCACGGTGCCGCCGGTGCAGCGCAGCGTCGTGGTCGCGCCCAACTTGCCGTATTCGTTGCTGCCCCAGCACCAGGCCTCGCCGGCCGCGGTCAGCATGCAGCTGCTGCTGTAGCCCATCGCGACGCGGTCGAAGGCCAGTGCGGTCGACACGGCCACCGGCTCCAGGTAGAGCCTCCGCTGCTGCGGGGTCTGTGGCTGCTCGCCACCGCCGCCACCGCAGGCGGCGAGCATCGCGGCAACGCCGGCCATCAGGGAGCGGTTCGAGTTCAGTGTCATCGGCTCGGCCTCGGTCGCATGCGCGGCCGCACTCTAGGCACCGCCACCCGGTTTGGCAATCGGGTGCTACGACGGCGCCGGGCCGGGGGCGTCGATGAGGCCGAGCGCCTCGAAACTGGCGATCGCCGCGATCGCCGCGTCGGCCTCCCACTGCAGCAGGGTCTGGCGTCGCGCCAGCGCGCTGCGCCGCGCATCGAGCAGGTCGAGCAGGCCGACCAGGCCGGCGTCGTAGAGCGTGCGCGCCTGCGCGGTCGCGGCGTCGGCCTCGGCCACCGCGCGCTGCTGGGCTTCGATGCGCTCGGCGCTGTCGGCCGTCGCCTGCCAGGCCGCCTCGACCTGCGCCAGCGCCTGCTGCAGCGTCTGCTGCCAGGCCAGCGCGGCGACACGGACCCGCGCGGCGGCGGCGTCGCGCTCGGC
>CALJUI010000006.1 GCA_937975735.1 uncultured Rubrivivax sp. | reverse complement strand
CCGGCGGGCGCTTCGACAAGATCGACCTCGTCGTCGTGCGCGAGAACCTCGAGGGGCTGTACATCGGCCACGAGCACTACGTGCAGATCGACGACGACCCGCACGCGGTGGCGATGGCCTCCGGCGTCAACACGCGTCAGGGCTGCCGGCGCGTGCTGGAGTTCGCCTTCGAGCACGCGATCGCGACCGGCCGCAAGAAGGTCACGATCGTGCACAAGGCCAACATCATGAAGGCGCTGACCGGCATCTTCCTCGAGACCGCCGAGCAGCTCTACGCCGAGCGCTACAAGGGCCGGGTCGAGATGGACGCGGTGATCATCGATGCCTGTGCGATGAAGCTGGTGATCGACCCGTGGCAGTTCGACGTGCTGGTCACGACCAACCTGTTCGGCGACATCCTGTCCGACCTGTGCGCCGGCCTGGTCGGCGGCCTCGGCCTGGCCCCGGGCGCGAACATCGGCGCCGATGCGGCGATCTTCGAAGCCGTGCACGGCTCCGCGCCGGACATCGCCGGCAAGGGTGTCGCCAACCCGACCGCGCTGCTGCTCGCCGCCGCGATGATGCTCGACCACGTGCGCCTGACCGAGAGTGCCAGCCGGCTGCGCATGGCCATCGACGCCACCGTCAACCAGGACGGCGTGCGCACGCGCGATCTCGGCGGCAACGCCGACACGGCGACCTACACCCGCGCCCTGGTCGAGCGAATCGGCCGGCATTGAGCCCCGCTCCGGGGGTCGCTGACTGTCGGCTAACCGGACAGTCGGTCGATACCCCCATCCGCGACATGCCGCCGGCCCCCGTTGATCCGTCGGCGGCGGCTGGCCCGGAAGGCTTATTGCAGGGCGATGGCCATCCTTGCTCGATGCCGCTGTCCTTGGTCCGCGCTCTGCTCTCGTCGCTGCATCCTGCCTGCCTGATCGCCGGCCTGCTGCTGGCCCTGGGCACGCCCAGGGCCGAGCCGGTCGTCGACGCCCCGGCCGAGTCGGGCCCGGCGGCCGCCATGCCCCCGGCGATCGGCGAAGCGGCACTCGAGGATTGGCTCGGCGACGAGGTGATCTCGTCGCGCCTGCGCCACCTGATCGACCGCGCCCACGCCGAAGGCGCGCGCCAGCCCTACCACCGGCGGCAGCCCAGCTGGATCCAGTCGGTCGCCGATCTTCAGGCACACGACGCCCGCCAGCAGGCCGAAGACGCGGCTCGCGCCGAGCGGGATCGTCAGACCGTCGCCTGGCTGCTGGAGGACGAAGCCCGTCGCACGGCGGCATCCGCGGCCGAGGCGCTGGCGGCCGAGCCGGCGCCCGACGAAGACGCGCTGCGACCGTGGCGGCGCGCCTTGGGCGTCGTCGCGCTGTTCGGCGGCCTCGTCGCACTCGGGGTGACCTGGCTGGTGCGCCGGCCGCGCCGCCATCGCAGACCGGTCACCGCCGGCACGCCCGCCCCGACCGACGGCGGCGCCGGCTCGTCGCGGCGACGGCGCACGAGCCGGACGACGGCGACATCGACGCCGACGTCGGCGCCTCCGCCGCGCTCGCATCGCCACGGGCACCGCGACGGCGCCCGACCCTGACCCCGGCGCCGCGCTCGCACGCTCAGTCGACGAATCGCCCCAGCCGGACCTGCGTGTTGCCTGGCCGCAGGTGCGTCAGCGATGGCATCACGAGCACGGTGTGATCGTAGGGCGCGGTCCAGACCTCGTCGCCGTCCATCGCGATCGGCGTGCCGGCCCGCTCCACGACCCCCAGGCCCACCGGCGGCACGAGGAAGTGGAAGTCCGCCGACTTCGCGACCACCGCCTCGGTCACGCGGACCGTGCGCTGGCGCGACGGCTTCGTCAACGGACAGCGCGACAGGGCCCAGCCGGCGTCGACGACGCCGGTCTCGGCCAGGAAGCGCATCAAGGTGTCGATCGCCACCTGCTCGGCGGCGCGTTCCCAGTGCTGACCACATTCGACCAGCACCGCCAGACGCGGGTCGTCCGGGTCGCCGAAGCCGCCGCGTTCGATCATGCGCAGCCCGGCCGGGTGGCCGGTGTCGAGCAGCAGGGTCTCGGGCACGCCGAGAAGGCGCGCGAAGGCCGCGTTCTTGTCGACCTGGCCGCAGACCATGATCGGTCGGCAGGCCTCGTGCATCGAGTGGATGTCGAGGACGAAGTCGGCGCGGTCGACGAAGGGCTGCAGCAGCCGCGCCCGGCGCAGTTCGATCGAGTCGCGCGGACCGAACAGCACGTCGTCGCCCCAGACGCGGTTGTAGTCCTCGTCGACGTAGCGCGACTGGTGCGGCGCCGCCGGGTCGAAGCGCGAGAAGGCCTCGACGTTGGCAAAGGCGAGGATCAGCCGGCCGCGAAGCACTGGCGGCCGCTGCCCGAACAGGTGCACGAGGGCCAGTGCGCCGCAGATCTCGTTGCCGTGCGTCAGCGCCTGGACCAGCACGGTCGGCCCCGGACGGCCCGAATCCAGCTCGTGCACCCAGTCGACGCCGGTGTTGCCGTGGCGCAGCGGCGCGATGTCGGGCAGCGGCAACTCGATCGGAATGGCGGCGTCGCTCATGGTCGGCGGTCCTCGGTGAGATGCCGGCCGAGGGCATCGATCAGCTGCATCAGGTGGCCCTGCAGCACGGCGAAGTTCGGCGTCGGTTCGAGCGTCGCCTCGTCCATGTACAGGCGGCGGTTGACTTCGATCTGCAGGCTGTGGCGGCCCCGCGCCGGGTCGGCGAAGGCACGCACGAGCTCCACGCCCTTGTACGGGTCGTTGATGCGGACCTCGTAGCCGAGTGCCGACAGCGTGCGCGCGACGAAGGCCGTCAGCGCCGGGTCGCAGCTGGTGCCGTCGCGGTCGCCCAGCACGACGTCGGGTCGCACCTGGCCCGGGCCACCGACGCCGAGCACGCCGGAGACGGCGCGCATCGAGTGCAGGTTCAGGTGCAAGGTGCGCCCGAAGCGGCGATGCGCCGCGTCGATCAGGTCGCCGAGCGCCGCATGGTACGGGCGGTGGCAACGCTCGATGCGGCCCATCACCTCGGCCACCGGCAGCAGGCGGTCGTAGATCGCGCGGCCGTCGTCGAGCGCACGCCAGACCAAGGCCTTGCCGATCGCCGACTTGCCGCTGTCGCGCAACGGCTTCGGCCACGGCGCGTTCAGCACGGCCTGGTCGATGTCGTCCTCGTGGCGGTTGACGTCGATGTAGGTGCGCGGGAACGTCGCGGCCAGCAGCGGGACGCCGCGCTCGGCCGCCGGCGCGTAGAGGCGGTCGATGTGGCAGTCCTCGCCTTCGCGCAGGTCCCGCTCGCTCACCGCGGCGCGGAAGTCGGCCGGGAAATGATGGCCGCTGTGCGGCGAGTCGAGCACCAGTGGCCGTTCGGCGATCGCCGGCCCGAGTCGCATCAGCGGCGCCGGGTTCACGCCTGGGCGACCTCGTGCAGGTGGCAGGCCACCTGGCGCCCCGGCGCGACCTCGCGCAGCGGCGGCGCGGTCTCGGCGCAGCGCGCCATCGCGTGCGGGCAGCGCGGATGGAAGTGGCAGCCCGGCGGCGGGTTCATCGGCGACGGGATCTCGCCGCGGATCGGCACGAAGCGCCGATGGCGCCGGTCCAGCCGCGGCACCTCGTCGAGCAGCGCCGTCGCGTACGGGTGCAGCGGCTCGGCGAAAAGCTCGGCCGCCGGGGCGACCTCGACCACGCGGCCCAGGTACATCACGACCACGCGCTCGGCGAGGTGGCGCACCACGCCGAGGTCGTGGCTGATGAACAGGTAGGTCAGGCCGAGCTGTTCGCGCAGGTCCATGAACAGGTTCAGCACCTGTGCCTGGATCGACACGTCGAGCGCGGCGACGGCCTCGTCGCAGACCAGGAACTCGGGCCGCACGGCAAGCGCGCGGGCGATGCCGATGCGCGCCCGCTGGCCACCGGAGAACTGGTGCGGGTAGCGGTCGGCCATCGCCGGGTCGAGGCCGACGCGCTGCAGCAGCGAGGCGACCATGCCGGCGGCGTCCGCCGCCTCGACCAGCCCGTGCACGCGCGGCGCCTCGGCGATCGCTGCGCCCACGCGCAGGCGCGGGTTCAGCGACGCGAACGGATCCTGAAAGATCATCTGCACCGGCCGCCGGCCCGCGCCGACGGGCAACGGCCGGCCGCGGTAGCGCACCTCGCCGTCGCTCGGCGCATGCAGGCCGGCTCCGAGCCGCCCGAGCGTGCTCTTGCCGCAGCCCGACTCGCCGACCAGGCCGACGACCTCGCCCTCGCGCACGTCCAAGCTGACCCGGTCGACCGCGTGCACCGTGCGCTCCTGCACCGCCGCGCCGAGCCGCCGGGCAAGCTTCTCGAACACGTCCAGCCGGCGCTCGAAGCGCTTGCTGACGTGATCGAAGGCGAGCAGCACCTCGCTCACGACGCGGGCTCCAGCGGATGGCGGCAGCGCGCCCACTGCGCGCCGACCGGCACCAGCTCGGGCATCGCTTCGCAGGCGGCGTCGGCGCGCTGGCAGCGCGGCCGGAACGCGCAGCCGGCGTCCAGCCGCTTCAGCGACGGCGCCATGCCCGGGATCTGGCGCAGGCGCTGGCCGACCGGGTTGTGCGCCGGTACCGAGTCGAGCAGGCCCTGCGTGTAGGGGTGGCGCGGGTGCTCGAGCACGTCGTCGACGCGGCCCTGCTCGACGATGCGCCCGGCGTACATCACCGCGACGCGGTCGGCCAGGCCGGCGACCACCGCGAGGTCGTGGGTGATCCAGACCAGCGCGCTGCCGGTCTCGGCGACCAGGCGCTGCATCTCGTGCAGGATCTGGCCCTGCACCGTCACGTCGAGCGCGGTGGTCGGCTCGTCGGCGATGATCACGTCCGGCCGGTGCATCAGCGCGATCGCGATCACGACGCGCTGGCGCATGCCGCCGCTGAACTGGTGCGGGTACTGCGCCAGCCGCGCCTCGGGCGAGGCGATGCCGACCTGCGCCAGCACCTCCAGCGCCCGGTCGCGCGCCTGCGCGCGGCTGCAGTCCTCGTGCGCACGCATCGTCTCGACCATCTGCGTCTCGATGCTGAGCACCGGATTCAGCGTCATCATCGGATCCTGGAAGATCATCGCGATGCGACGCCCGCGCAGCCGCCGCAGTGCCTCCTCGGACGCGCCGACCAGCTCCTCGCCGTGCAGCCGCACGCTGCCGCCGGCGATGCGGCCCGGCGGGTCGACCAGGCCGAGGATCGAGTAGCCGGTGACCGACTTGCCCGACCCCGACTCGCCGACGAGGCCGAGCACCTCGCCGCGCGCGAGCTCGAACGACACGCCCTGCACTGCGGCGAGCACGCCGTCGCGGGTGTGGAACTCGGTGCGCAGGTCGCGCACCGACAGCACGGGAGCCGCCGCGCTCACCGAGCCAGCCTCGGGTTGAGCACGTCGCGCAGCTGGTCGCCGACGAGATTGATCGCCAGGATCGTCAGCAGCAGCGCGACCCCGGGGTAGACGCTGATCCAGTACTTGCCCGACAGCAGGTACTCGTAGCCGTTGGCGATCAGCAGGCCGAGCGAGGGCTCGGTGGTCGGCAGACCGAGACCGAGGAAGGACAAGGTGGCCTCCAGCGCGATCGCGTGCGCGACCTGCACCGTGCCGACGACGATCAGCGGCGGCAGCGCATTCGGCAGCAGGTGGCGCAGCATGATGCGCCAGCCCGACAGGCCCAGGCCCTGCGCCGCCTCGATGTACTCCTTGCGCCGCTCGACCAGCGCCGCCGAGCGCGCGGTGCGCGCGTAGTAGGCCCACTGCACCGCGACCAGCGCGATGATGATCTTGTCGACGCCGCGACCGAGCACGGCCAGCAGGATCAGCGCGACGAGGATCGCCGGGAAGCCGAGCTGGATGTCGACGATGCGCATCAGCAGCTGCTCGAAGCGTCCGCCCCGCCAGGCCGCGGCGACGCCCAGCAGCGCACCGATCGTCAGCGCGATCAAGCCGCTGGCGGCGCCGACGGCGAGCGACACGCGCAGCCCGTAGAGGATCGCCGACAGCATGTCGCGGCCCTGACCGTCGGTGCCCAGCCGATACACGAGCTCGCCCGAGCCGGCCTTCTCGCCCGGGGCCAGCCGCGCGTCCATCAGGTCGAGCTTGCCCAGGTCGTAGGGGTTCTGCGGCGCGATCCACGGCGCCGCCAGCGCCAGCAGGATCACCAGCAGCAGCATCACGAGGCCGGTGATCGCCAACCGGCTGCGGGCGAACTCGGCGGCGAAGGCGCGCCAGCGGCTGTCGGGTCTCATCCGGCCTCGTCTCCCAGGCGCACGCGCGGGTCGAGCGCGGTGTAGAGCACGTCGACGACGAAGTTGATGACGATGAACATCAGCACGATCATCAGCAGGTAGGCCACGACCACCGGCCGGTCGAGCTGGAAGATCGAGTCGATCACCAGCTTGCCCATGCCAGGCCAGGCGAAGATCGTCTCGGTGACCACCGCGAACGCGATCACCGAGCCGAGCTCCAGGCCGATCACCGTGACCAGCGGAATCAGGATGTTCTTCAGCAGGTGCACGCCGATCACCCGCGTACGCGACAGTCCCTTGGCGCGCGCGAACTTGATGTAGTCGAGCAGCGACTGCTCGCGCACCTGCGCCCGGGTCAGCCGGATGATCAGGCTGAGCTTGAACAGGGCCAGGTTGATCGCCGGCAGCAGCGCGTACTTCAGCCCCTCCCAGTGCAGGATCGACAGCTGCAGCCCGAACACGTCGACCGTCGGCGCGCGACCGCCCGAAGGGAGCCAGCCGAGCTGCACCGCGAACACCAGGATCAGGATCAGCCCGACCCAGAAGGTCGGCAGCGAGAAACCGACGATCGAGCCCGCCATCACCGCCTTGGCCAGTCGGCTGTCGCGCCGCAGGCCGGCGTAAAGGTCCTGCGACACGCCCGGCGACACCGAGATCACCATCGCCAGAAAGGCCAGCTCCAGCGTCGCCGGCATGCGCTGGACGATCACCTCCAGCGCCGACTGTCCGTAGACGAAGCTGGTGCCCAGGTTGCCCGACAGCGCGCTGCTCAGGAACACCCAGTACTGCTCGGCGATCGGCTTGTCCAGGCCCAGCGCGGCGGCCGCGCGCGCACGCTCGACCTCGTCGGCGACCGGGTTGACGAGGATCTCGACCGGGTCGCCGACGACGTACAGACCGAAGAAGACGAGCAGCGAGGTGACCAGCAGCACCAGCGCCGTCTGCGCCAGGCGGCGCAGCAGGAAGACGGTCACGCTGGGGTCACTTGCCGGCCGTCACCTCGAACGCCAGCGTGTACTGGTCGGCGCGCCCCGAGTAGGCGATGCCCTTGCGCATCGCCCAGGACGAGACCTCGTAGTGCACCGGCACCAGCGCCTGCAGCTCGCCGATCGCCTTGTCGGACGCGGCGGCCAGCATCAGGTTGCGCTTGGTGTCGTCGATGTTGGTCATCGCGGTCAGGATCAGCGCGTCGACGCCGGGGTCGGAGAAGCGGCCGCGGTTGGCCTGGCCCATGCCGGCCTTGGTGTCGAAGGTGCCGATCAGCGCGCGCAGCGGCGAGCTGGTCTCGCCGGTCTCGGCGCCCCAGCCGGCGAGGTAGATCGAGAACTCGAGCTTGCCAGCGCGCGAGAAGAACACGCTGCTGGGCATCGCCTCGAGCTTGGTGTCGATGCCGATGCGGCTCAGGAAGCCGGCCACCGCCTGCGCGACCTTCTCGTCGTTGATGTAGCGGTTGTTCGGCGTGTGCAGCGTGACCGCAAAGCCGTTCGGGAAGCCGGCGTCGGCCAGCAGCTTGCGTGCCGCGTCCAGATCCTGCTTCGGCGGCGGCAGCCGCTTGCTGGTGCCGGGGAAGAAGTCGGGCAGCAGCTGGCCGGCCGGCTGGGCCTGGCCTTCCATGATGCGGCTGGCGATCGCGTCGCGATCGAGCGCGAGCGAGACCGCCTTGCGCACGCGGGCGTCCTTGAACGGGTTCTTCGCCAGCGCCGATCCGTCCTTGGCGGCGACGAAGGGCGAGGTGTCGCGGTCGCTGTCCATGTGCAGGTAGATCAGGCGGTTGCTGACCGACGACGCCACCGACAGGCGCGGGTCCTTCTGCAGACGCGCGATGTCGGCGGTGGGCACACCCTCGATGAGCTGCACGTCGCCGGCGAGCAGCGCCGCGACGCGCGCCGGCGCGTTGCTGATCATGCGCATGCGCACCTGCTTCCAGTGCGGCTTCGGGCCCCAGTAGCCGTCGTTGCGGACCAGCACGACGCGGTCGCCGGCGACGTACTCCTTGAAGCGGAACGGGCCGGTGCCGATCATCAGCTTGCCGCTGTTGAAGTCGGCGGTGGTCGCCGCCTCGGCGGTCTTGGCCTGGATCAGCCGGATCGCGACGAGGTCGTTCGGCAGCAGCGGGTGCGGGCGCTGCGTCTTGATGCGCAGCGTGTGCTTGTCGACCGCGCTGATGTCGGCGATCGGCCGCGTGTAGGTGGTGAACGACGCCGGGCTGTTCGGCACGTTCGGGATGCGCTTGATCGTCGCGATCACGTCGTCGGCGGTGAACTCGCTGCCGTCGTGCCACCTCACGCCCTTGCGCAGCTTGAACTCCCAGGTCAGGTCGTCGAGGGTGCGCCAGCTCTCGGCCAGGCCGGGGCGGATCTGCTCCTTCGCGTCCTTCGCCACGAGCTTCTCGAACACGTGGTCGGCCACATTGTTGTTCGGCGACAGGTTGTGGAAGTGCGGGTCGAGCGAGGTCACCGGCGTCGACAGGCCGACGGTCAGGTCCTGCGCCGTCGCGGACAGCGCCGCAGCGCACAGCGCGGCGACGAGCGCGCCGCGGGCGAGTTGGACGATTGCTTTCATGGAATGCGGGTGTTTGGGAACTGGACCAGACATGCTAGTGCAAGGTCCGCGCCAGGCCTCCTCTGGAAAGTACGCGGTTGCGCATCGCGCCGGCATCTGGATACGTATACAGTAGACGAATGTTCCCGCCCGCTGCCGTGGCCGATGCCGGCGTCGCTCCGCCGGACCCGTTCGCCGCGCTGAACGATCGCCAGCGCGACGCCGTGGTGCATGGCGATGCACCGTTGCTGATCATCGCCGGCGCCGGCACCGGCAAGACGGCAACGCTGGCGGCGCGCGTCGCACGGCTGGTGCGCGACGGCGCCGACCCGCAGCGGCTGCTGCTGCTGACCTTCTCGCGCCGCGCCGCCCACGAGATGAGCCACCGCGCCGGGCTGCTGCTGCAGCAGGCGCTGGGCCTGCGCGCGGCTCAGCGCCCGCCGGCCCTGCCCTGGGCCGGCACGTTTCACGCGATCGGCGCCCGCCTGCTGCGCGACTGGGCACCGTCGATCGGCCTGCCGGGCGAGTTCACGATCCTCGACCGTGCCGACGCCGAGGATCTGATGAACCTGACGCGCCAGTCGCTGGACCTGGCCGAATCGCGAAAGCGCTTCCCGCTGAAGGGCACCTGCCTCTCGATCTACTCGCGCACGGTTAACAGCGGCCTGTCGCTCGGCGAGGTGCTGCGCGCCGTCTACCCCTGGTGCGCCGAGTGGGAGTCGGCGCTGAATGCGCTGTTCGGCCGCTACGTCGACGAAAAGCAGCGCCAGCAGGTCCTCGACTACGACGACCTGCTGCTGTACTGGGCGCAGGCGATGGCCGACCCGGCGCTGGCGGCCCATGCGGCGGCGCGCTTCGACCATGTGCTGGTCGACGAGTACCAGGACACCAACCGGTTGCAGGCGCAGATCCTGCGCGCGCTGCGGCCCGACGGCCGCGGCCTGACCGTGGTCGGCGACGATGCGCAGTCGATCTACGCGTTCCGCGCCGCGGAGGTGCGCAACATCCTCGACTTCCCCGCCCAGTTCGGGCCCGCGGTGCGCGTGTTGCCGCTGGAGCAGAACTACCGCTCGACGCCGGCCATCCTGGCGGCGTCCAACGCGCTGATGGACGGCGCCCGCGAGCGCCACGCCAAGCAGCTGTGGAGCGAGGAGCGGCCCGGCCCGTCGCCGCAGTTGGTGACGGTCGCCGACGAAGCCGCCCAGGCGCGCTGGGTCGTCGACGAGGTGCTGCGCCAGCGCGAGTCCGGCCTGCTGCTCAAGCGCCAGGCGGTGCTGTTCCGCACCGCGCACCACAGCGCGCCGCTGGAAATGGAGCTGACGCGTCGGCGCGTGCCCTTCGTCAAGTACGGCGGCCTGAAGTTCCTCGAGTCCAGCCACGTCAAGGACCTGCTGTCGCTGCTGCGCTTCGCGCAGAACCCCTGCGGGCGGCTCGCCGGCTACCGCTGCGCATTGCTGGTGCCAGGCATCGGCCCGGCCAGTGCCCGCCGCCTGCTCGACGCGATGGCCGCCGAGCCCGACCCGGCCGCCGGACTGCGGGCCTTCACGCCACTGCCGGCCGCGCGCGCGGACTGGGCGACCTTCCGCGACGCCTACGCGGCGCTGCGGGCGCCGCACGCACCCTGGCCGGCGCAGATCGACGCCGCGCTGCAGTGGTACCGGCCGCAGCTCGAGCGCCTGCACGACGACGCCGCGGTGCGGTGGGCCGATCTGGCCCAGCTCGGACGCATGGCCGCCGCCTATCCTTCGCGCGAGCGCTTCCTGGCCGAACTGACGCTGGACCCGCCACAGGCGAGCTCCGACGAGTCCGGCGTGCCGCACCGCGACGAGGACTACCTGATCCTGTCGACGATCCACTCCGCCAAGGGCCAGGAGTGGTCGGCGGTGCACGTGCTCAACGTCGTCGACGGCTGCATGCCGGCCGACATGGCCACCGGCAGCGATGCCGAGATCGACGAGGAGCGCCGGCTGCTCTACGTCGCGATGACGCGCGCCCGCCGCCACCTGCACCTGCTCGTGCCGCACCGATTCCACGTCACGCAGCAGTCGCGCCACGGTGACCGGCATCTGTACGCGTTCGCCAGCCGATTCATCACGCCGGAGGTCGCGGCACGGCTCGAGGTCGTGCGACCGGAGGCCGCACGACGAGATCGGAAGAGCACACGTCTGAACTCCAATCACACTGATATATCTCGTATGCC
>CALJUI010000005.1 GCA_937975735.1 uncultured Rubrivivax sp. | reverse complement strand
AATAGACGGCGACCCCCCAGACCTACACGCCTCCCCTCCACGGCCCGCGTCCGATCCCCCGCCGCCGTCCGAGCCGACCGCACCGGCCGCGACCGACAACCCCTGGGCCACGGGCGCGCCGGCCGGCAACCCGGACGCCGCCGCCGCGCAGCCCGCCGCGACCGGCAGCGACTGGCTGGGCACGGCCCCGACCGATGCGCCGGCGACAGCCTTCGACTGGCTGCAACCGTTCAACGAGGCCGTGATCCCGCTCAACGTCTGGGTCGACAACGGCCTGGCCTGGGTGGTCGACAACTTCCGCCCCTTCTTCCAGGCCGTTCGCGTGCCGATCGACAGCACACTCGGCGGCATCGAGGCCGCGCTGCTGGCCGTGCCGGCGCCGCTGATGCTGCTGCTGCTGGCCCTGCTGGCCTGGCAGAGCAGCGGCCGGCTGCTGGCCGCCGGCACGCTCGTGTCCTTCCTGCTGATCGGCCTGATCGGCGCCTGGCCCGAGGCCATGGTCACGCTGGCGCTGGTGCTGACCGCCGTCTTCTTCTGCCTGCTGATCGGGCTGCCGCTGGGCATCGCGGTCGCGCGCAGCGACCGGCTGCACAGCGCGATGCGCCCACTGCTGGACGCGATGCAGACGACGCCGGCCTTCGTCTACCTGGTGCCGGTGGTGATGCTGTTCGGCATCGGCAACGTGCCGGGCGTGGTCGTGACGATCGTGTTCGCGCTGCCGCCGCTGATCCGTTTGACGAACCTCGGCATCCGGCAGGTGCGGCCGGACCTGATCGAGGCCTCGCGCTCGTTCGGCGCCTCGCCCTGGCAGCTGCTGACCAAGGTGCAGCTGCCGCTGGCGATGCCGACCATCATGGCCGGCGTCAACCAGACGCTGATGCTGTCGCTGTCGATGGTCGTGATCGCGTCGATGATCGCCGTCGGCGGCCTGGGCCAGATGGTGCTGCGCGGCATCGGCCGGCTCGACATGGGCCTGGCCACCGTCGGCGGCGTCGGCATCGTGCTGATGGCCATCGTGCTCGACCGCATGACGCAGGCGCTGGGCAAGGCCCGCACGCCCGGCGCGCGCGGCGGCCACCGCCACTGGGCCGACCGTGGGCCCATCGGCCTGCTGCGCCGGCTGACCGCCCGCCCGGCACCCTCGGCGACCACCGCG
Source organism: uncultured Rubrivivax sp. (assembly GCA_937975735.1). Lineage (GTDB taxonomy): Bacteria > Pseudomonadota > Gammaproteobacteria > Burkholderiales > Burkholderiaceae_C > Rubrivivax. The sequence goes on along the minus strand of CALJUI010000005.1, from coordinate 16,875 downwards.
CCGGCCCCGCAGGCCGCGCCGTCCAAGGCCCAGCCCGCGACCTGATGCGCGCCGTCTTCCTTCACCCCCCTTAATTCACCCAAGGACCCCCCGAACCCATGATCCGATCCCTGAGCCACACCCTTCAAGCCACCGCCTTCGGTGCCGCCCTGCTGTTTTCAACCGCCACGCTGGCCGACGACGCCCGCATGCCCGGCACCGGCGTCGAGGTGCAGCCGATCAAGAGCTCGATCGCCGAGGAGACCTTCCAGACCGAGCTCGTGATGCAGGCACTGAAGGACCTCGGCTTCGAGGTCAAGCCGATCAAGGAGATCGAGTACGCCGCCGGCCACGTTGCGCTCGGCAACGGCGACGCGACCTTCATGGCCGACCACTGGGACCCGCTGCACATCGACTTCTACAAGAAGGCCGGCGGCGACGCCAAGCTGTACCGCCAGGGCGTGTACTCGCCCGGCGCGCTGCAGGGCTACCTGATCGACAAGAAGACGGCCGACCAGTACAAGATCACCAAGATCAGCCAGCTCGCCGACCCGAAGATCGCCAAGCTGTTCGACACCGACGGCGATGGCAAGGCCGAATTGGCCGGCTGCAACCCGGGCTGGGGCTGCGAGAAGGTCATCGAGCACCATCTCGACGCCTACAAGCTGCGCAAGCACGTCACGCACAAGCAGGGCAGCTACGCGGCCATCATCGCAGACACCATCACGCGCGCGAAGGCCGGCGAGCCGGTGCTCTACTACACGTGGACGCCGTACTGGGTCAGCGGCGTGCTGGTGCCGGGCAAGGACGTGGTCTGGCTGCAAGTGCCTTTCTCGTCGCTGCCGGGCGAGCGCAAGGGCGTCAGCACCAAGCTGCCCAATGGCGCCGACTACGGCTTCCAGGCCAACAACCAGCGCATCGTGGCCAACCTCGAGTTCGTCAAGGCCAACCCGGCCGCCGGCAAGCTGTTCGCCGAGATGAAGCTCAGCGCCAACGACATCAGCGCGCAGAACCTGCGCATGCGTGACGGCGAGAAGACGCCGGCCGACATCGAGCGCCACGTCAAGGGCTGGATCGAAGGCCATCGCAAGACCTACGATGCGTGGCTGGATGCCGCGCGGGCGGCCGCGAAGCAGTGACGCTGCGAGCGCCTGTGTGAACAGGCGCCCCGCCGGCGCGGCCCGTTAAGGAATCCCAAAGGCGAGCGAGCCAGCATCCGTTCCGAAAGGAGCGATGCGATGACTATCACTCGACGGCTTGCGCCGCTGACAATGGCGGCCGTGACGGCCCTTGCGGCGGCGCCTGCGAGGGCTGCCACCCCGACCGAGCTGCTGGCGACCTACGCCGCCCAGGCCGGGTCGGCACCCGACGCGGCGCGCGGACAGGACTTCTTCGTCTCCCGCCACGGCCGCGAATGGAGTTGCGCCTCCTGCCATGGTCGCGCGCCGGTCACCGGTGGCCAACACGCGTCGACCGGCAAGGCGATCGCGCCGATGGCGCCGGCCGTCGAGGCTGCGCGCTTCACAGACGCGGCCAAGGCCGAGAAGTGGTTCCGCCGCAACTGCGGCGACGTGCTTGGCCGGGCCTGCTCGCCCGCCGAAAAGGCCGACGTGCTGGCTTGGCTGCTCAGCCTGAAGCCCTGACGCGGGAGAACGCCCCATGCGACGTCCATGCCAGCGCATCGCTGCCGCCGCCTCGGCACTGCTCGCCCTTGCGGCGTCGTCGGCGCACGCCGGCGACGACCGTGCCCCCCGCGTGCCGCCGAACCCCGTCCACCAGCAGGAGTGCGGCGCCTGCCACGTGGCGTACCCGCCCGGCCTCCTGCCGGCCGAGTCCTGGCAGCGCGTGATGCGCGACCTCGCGCACCACTTCGGAACCGACGCCTCGCTCGACCCCAAGCTGGCGCAGAGGCTGTCCGCGTGGCTGGTCGCGAATGCCGGCACCGGGCGCCGCGCCGCCAGCGCTCCGCCGCAGGACCGGATCACGCGCAGCGCCTGGTTCGTGCACGAGCACGACGAGGTGCCGGCCGCGACCTGGAAGCGCGCCGACGTCAAGAGCGCGGTGAACTGCGGCGCCTGCCACACCCAGGCTGAACGAGGAGACTTCGATGAACGTCGTGTCCGCATCCCGCGCTGAGGCGCAGTCGTCCGGCAACTCGACGCCGATCCTGGTCTGGGACGCGCCGGTGCGCGTCTTCCACTGGCTGATGGTGCTGAGCTTCGCGGGCGCCTACATCACCGCCGAGAGCGAGCGCTGGCGGCTGCTGCACGTCACGCTCGGCTACACGATGGCCGGCCTGGTCGTGTTCCGCCTGCTGTGGGGGCTGCTGGGCACGCGCCACGCGCGGTTTGCGAGCTTCGTGCGCGGACCGGCCGCGGCGATGCGCTACGTCCGCTCGCTGCTGCGCGGCCAACCCGATACACACACCGGCCACAACCCGGCCGGCGCGCTGGCGATCGTGGCCCTGCTCGCGCTCGGTGCGACCGTCACGTTGACCGGCTGGCTGCACTACGACGAACTCGCCGGCGAGTGGGCGGAGGACGTCCACGAACTGGCGGGCAGCCTGATGCTGGTCGTGGTGCTGGCCCACGTGGCCGGCGTCGTCGTGGGCAGCTGGGTGCACCGCGAGAACCTGGTGCGCGCGATGGTCACCGGCTACAAGCGCGGCCGCCCACAGGACGCGATCCGAAGCGCCTGGCGCAGCATGGCCGCGCTGATGCTCGTCGCCGTGCTGGGCCTCTGGGTCTGGCAGTGGCAGGCCGCGCCGACCGGCGGCATGCCGGCAGGCGGTGCCCCATCGCTCGAGCGTCATGGTGCCGGCCATGACGACGATCAAGACGACGACTGATCCCGACGCGACACTGGGCGCCATGCGCATCCTGCTGGCCGAAGACGACCCGCTGCTCGGCGACGGCCTGCGCGCCGGCTTGCGCCAGCGCGGCTTCCAGGTCGACTGGGTGCGCGACGGCGCGGCCGCCGAACGCGAACTGCGCGCCGAGCCCTATGCGGCCGCGGTGCTCGACCTGGGCCTGCCGCGCCTCGACGGGATGGACGTGCTGGCGGCGGTGCGTGCCGCCGGGGTCGCGCTGCCGATCCTGGTGCTGACCGCGCGCGACGCCACGCCGGACCGCGTGCGCGGTCTCGACCTCGGCGCCGACGACTACGTCGTCAAGCCGGCGGACCTGGACGAACTCGCCGCACGCCTGCGCGCGCTGGTGCGCCGTGCGCATGGCCAGTCCGAGGAGCGGCTGCGCGCGCGGCATGTCGAGTTGGACCCGGCGGCACGCCAGGTGACGCTGGACGGGCAACCGGTGGCGCTGTCGGCGCGCGAGTTCGACGTACTGCACCTGCTGATGCGCAATCCGGGCCGTGTGCAGACGCGGGAGCGCCTGGAGCAGCAGATCTACCCCTGGGGCCACGAGGTCGAGAGCAATGCGGTCGAAGTGCACGTGCACCACCTGCGGCGCAAGCTGGGTGCCGGCCTGATCCAGACGGTTCGCGGCATCGGCTACGTGCTGGCACCCGAGGCCCCGTGACGCCCTGGCCGCGCTCGTTGCAGGGCCGCGTGCTCGCGCTCGTGCTCGGCCTGCTGGTGACGGTCTGGGGCCTGGCTGCACTGTGGACATGGCGCGACGTCCGGCACGAGCTCGACGAACTGCTGGACAGCCACCTGGCGCAGGCCGCGGCGCTGCTCATCGTGCAGCAGGTGCGCGAGCTTGCCGACGACGACGATGACCACGACCGGGCCGTCGACGCACCCAGCCTGCACCGCTACGCGCCCAAGGTCGCCTTCCAGGTGTTTCACGAAGGACGCCTCGCGCTGCGCTCGGCGAACGCGCCGACCGCGGCGATGGTCCCGCCCGCGGACGGTCGGCGCGGCACCACCGCCTCGGGTTTCGGCACGGTTCAGCTCGAGGGTGTCACGTGGCGCGTGTTCGCGGCGACCGGCGCCGAGCGCGATCTGCAGGTCTTCGTTGGCGAACAGGTCCGTTCGCGCACCGAGATCCTGCGCGCCGTGCTCTGGAGCACGCTGGCGCCGCTCGCGCTGGCCTTGCCGCTGCTTGCACTGGGCACCTGGTGGGCCGTCGCAGCGAGCCTGCGTCCGCTGCGCCAGCTGCGTCGCAGCCTGGCCGCGCGCTCGCCTCAGGCGCTGCAGCCGGTGGCCGTGGACGGCGCGCCGACGGAAATGCAGCTGATGCTCGACGCGCTCAACGGCCTGCTGACCCGCATCGAGTCGCTGCTGGCCGCCGAGCGGCGGTTCACTGCCGACGCCGCGCACGAACTGCGCACGCCGATCGCCGCGATCCGCGCGCAGGCGCAGGTGGCGCTCGCCGAGGCGGGCGACGAGGCCCGCCAGCGCGCACTGCGGGCCACCTTGGCCGGCTGCGACCGCGCCACGCGGCTCGTCGAGCAGATGTTGACGCTTTCGAGGCTGGAGGCCGGTGCCGAGCGCGGCCACGCGCCGCTCGACCTGGCCGCGCTGGCCCGCGAGGAAGCCGCCACGCTGGCCGGCGACGCGATTGCCCGCGGCCAGGCGCTGACGCTGCGCGCCGATGCCCCGTGCCCGATCGTCGGCGACGCGACGCTGCTGGCCGTGCTGCTGCGCAACCTGATCGACAACGCGATCCGCTACAGCCCGGACGGTGCCCGGATCGACGTCGCCGTCGCCGGCGGCGGAGACCGTTGGGCCGAGCTGTCGGTGCAGGACAGCGGCCCCGGTCTGTCCGATGCGGACCTCGGCCGGCTCGGCGAACGCTTCTTCCGCGTGCTCGGCACCGGCCGCGAAGGCAGCGGGCTGGGCTGGTCGATCGTGCACCGCGTGGCGGCGGCGCATGGCGCGCGCATCGAAGTCGATCGATCCCCGACGCTCGGCGGCCTGCGGGTCCGCGTGACGGCGCTCGGTCGTGATCGGGAGCCCGCGCCAGCCTGAGTCCGAGTGGGCGACGGCTAAACTGGTAGGCCGTTCCCCGCAGCGTCCTCTGCCATGAGCCGCCACACCTTCACGCTGCTGTCGGCCCTCGCGTTGCTGGCCGTCGGCGTCGTCGCCTACCTGATGTTCCGTCCCGAGCCGCCGCCGGCCGAGCTGCCGGCGCCGGTGCCCGTCGCGGCGCCGCCGTCGGCGCCCGTCGCCTCGACGCCGGAATCCGACCCGGAAGTCGTCGCATCGGCCAACGAGCCGGTGCCCGACGCCACGGTCACGCTGCCGAAGCTCGGCGAGGCCGGGCCGACGGTCAAGGACCTGCTGACCGGTCTGGTCGGCAAGCAGGGCGTGCTGACGATGCTGCAGACCGACGGCTTCCTGCAGCGCCTCGTCGCCACCGTCTACAACCTGACGCGCCCGCACGCGCCGGCGCGGATGTGGCCGGTGAATCCGACGCCTGGCGAGTTCTCGGTCGACGCCGCCGGCCGCATCGCGCCGGACAACCCGGCCCGCTACCGCGCCTTCGTGCGCTTCGTCGAGGGCGTCGACCCGGCCGCCGCCGCGGCCCTGTACCGCCGCCTGTACCCGCTGCTGCAGCAGGCCTACCAGGAGCTCGGCTATCCGAACCGGCGCTTCCACGGCCGCCTGCTCGCCGTCATCGACCACCTGCTCGCGACGCCGCCGCGCGAAGGCCCGCTGGCCGTCACGCTGACCGAGGTCAAGGGGCCGATCAGCCCGGAGCGCCCCTGGGTGCGCTTCGAGTTCGCCGACCCGCAGCTGCAGGCACTGTCCTCGGGGCAGAAGACCATGCTGCGCATCGGCGACGAGAACCGCCGCCGCCTGGCCGACTGGCTGCGGCGCTTCAGGGCGCAGATCGAGCGCTGACCGGGCACCCTCGCTCGCCCTTCCGTCTCCCCCCCGCAAAGGATCTCCCGCATGCAGCTCTGGCTGTCCGCCAGCGTCATCGCCGCCATCGTCGCCTGGGGTCTGCTGTCGCCGGCCTCGCTGGGCAGCGTCGGCAACGTCGCGCTCGGCGCCATCAGCACCAACTTCGGTTGGTTCTATCTCTGGGTCGTGCTCGGCCTCGTCGTGCTCTGCGCGCTGCTGGCATTCAGCCGCTACGGCGACCTCAAGCTCGGCGCCGACGACGAGGCGCCCGAGTTCTCGCTCGGCAGCTGGTTCGCGATGCTGTTCGCCGCAGGCATGGGCATCGGGCTGGTCTTCTGGGGCGTGGCCGAGCCGCTGTCGCACTACGCCGCGCCGCCGCCGGGCATCCCCGCCGGCACGCCCGAGGCGGCCAATGCCGCGATGCGCTACAGCTTCTTCCACTGGGGCCTGCACCCGTGGGCGATCTACGCCGTCGTCGCGCTGGCGATCGGCTACTTCCAGTACCGCCGCGGCGGCCCCACGCTGGTCAGCACCGCGACCGAGGCCCTGCCCTGGCGCGCGGTGCGCGCGCTGTCGCCGCTGTTCAACACGCTGGCGGTCATCGCCACGGCCTTCGGCGTCGCCGCTTCGCTGGGCATCGGTGCGCTGCAGATCAACAGCGGGCTGTCGAAGGTGTTCGGGCTGCCGGTCGGCGCGGCGTCGCAGCTCGGCATCATCGCGGTCACCACCGTGCTGTTCCTCGCTTCCGCGGTGACCGGCGTCGAGCGCGGCATCAAGTGGCTGTCGAGCATCAACCTGACCGTCGCCGCGCTGCTGGCGCTGGCGGTCCTCGTGCTGGGCCCGACGGTGGCCATCGTCGACACCTTCAGCACGACGCTGGGCAGCTACCTGAGCGAGTTCGTGCGGATGAGCCTGCGCACGACGCCGTTCCGCGACAGCGGCTGGGTCAGCGGCTGGACGGTCTTCTACTGGGCCTGGTGGATCAGCTGGTCGCCGTTCGTCGGGCTGTTCATCGCACGCGTGTCGCGCGGGCGCACGATCCGCGAGTTCGTCATCGGCACCGTGCTGGCGCCGACGATGGCCGGCTTCATCTGGTTCGCGGTCTTCGGCGGCGCCGCGCTGCATCTGGAGATCTGGCAGGGCGCGCCGATCGCCGAGGCCGTCAAGGCCGACGTGTCGACCGCGCTGTTCGCGATGTTCGACGCGCTGCCCTTCGGCGCCGTGATGTCGGTCGTGGCCACGCTGCTGGTGCTGGTCTTCTTCGTCACCTCGGGCGACTCGGCCACGCTGGTGCTGAGCATGATGAGCACCGGTGGCCGGCCCGACCCGGGCGCGCGCATCAAGATCGTCTGGGGCCTGCTGGTCGCCGGCATCGCCGCCAGCCTGCTGCTGGCCGGCGGCGTGAAGGCGGTGCAGACGGCGACGATCGTCTTCGCGCTGCCGTTCACGCTGGTGATCCTCCTGATGGCCTGGTCGCTGTGGCGAGCGGTCCGCGCCGACTGGCACGCCGGCCAGGCGGAGGAGCGGCGGGTGCGCCGGCGGCTGCGCGAGCTGGCGGCGTCGCCCGGTCCGCGGCACGACGATGGCGGCTGAGCTGCCGCCGCTGCTGCTGGCCTTCGGCAAGAGCTTCCTGTTCGCGCTGGCCACGCTGCTGCCGATCCTGAACCCGGCGGCGTCGGCGCCGATCGTGCTCGGGCTGACCGAGGGCGCGTCGGCCCACACCCGGGCCGTGCTGGCGCGCCGGGTCGCGGTCAACATGGTGCTGCTGATGACCGGCGCGATGCTGGTCGGCTCCTACGTGCTCGACCTGTTCGGCATCTCGCTGCCGATCGTCCGCGTCGCCGGGGGCATGATCATCGCGGCCAACGCCTGGAGGCTGCTGAACGCGCAGGCACCGGCCTACGACAACCGGCAGGCGCTCGCCGAAGGCTTCACGCCGGAGCAGGCGCGCCACCAGGCGTTCTATCCGCTGACCTTCCCGTTGAGCTGCGGGCCGGGCTCGATCTCGGCGGCGATCACGGTCGGCGTCGCGCTGCACGACACTCAGCTGCCGCTGTCGCTGACGCGCTTCGGCGGCGGCGTGCTGGCTCTGCTGGTGATCGGCGTGATCATGTTCCTCGCCCACCGCTACGCCAGCCTGCTGCTCAAGCCGCTCGGCGAGACCGGCACCACCGTCTTCCTGCGGCTGACGGCCTTCATCCTGCTGTGCCTGGGCGTGCAGATCGTCTGGGACGGCGTCGCCGAGCTGGTGCGCGCACTGCCGGGCTGACACGCGGCGGTCGCGACGCCGAAAGCGAAGACCCCGGCCGAGGCCGGGGTCTGGTCAGGCAGCGGGACGCCCGCGGGTCAGCGCGCGGCCCTGCGCCGTGACCAGCCGAGCCCGGCCAGCCCCAGGCCGAGCAGCAGCAGGCTGGTCGGCTCGGGCACCGTCGTCGAGCCGACGACCCAGCGCACGGCGAAGAACGACGTGTTGGCCAGCGCGCCCGACGGGCCGATGCCCAGCGACGCGTCGCCGTCGAGCGCGGTGCCGTCGTAGCCGTCCGGGAAGAACGAGATCGCCTGCACGCCGTTGTCGGCCAGGTTGCCGGCGCCGTTGACGATCCGCGGGATCAACCCGGACGAGTCCATGATCGTGTCGTCGCCGACAGCCACGTCGGCCAGCCCGTAGGACTGCCCGAACACCGTCAGCATCAGGTCGGTGATGGCCGTGTTGTCGAGGAACTGGAAGTTCGTGCCGTCGAACAGGCTGTCGTCGAACTCGACGTAGCCGGACACGCCGGCGACGCCCGTCGCGTTGAACACCACCGGGGCGGCCTGCACACCGGTCATGCCGACCGCGAGCGCACAGGCGCCGAGGATGCGTTGGATGGACTTCATGGGCTGGACCTCCTTGCTGGTGGCCGCGGCTCGTCGGCCTGGATCGTCTTCGTCGGCCGCCCTCGGTGGCACGACCTCGAGTTCATGGGCAGTCCAGCGCAGGTTATCGAACTGCTCTGCCCGCCTCGAATTCCAGCCAGCAAGTTTTGTACCAATGCACTTATTCCTTTATTGACAACAACTTGTCCATTCCTCCGTGAATCTGCCTCAGCATGGGCCCGGCGAGGTGTAAGGGATCTCGACACCTGGGCAAGCGCATCGAAACCGATCGGCCATCACCTTGCCGGCCGAGCGGGCGTGATCTGGCCGCATCCGATGAAGCTGGCTACGATGCCTCGAAACAACCCCGTCGAGGAATCCGCCATGCCGCACGCCTTCGCCGACACGCTCAAGCCCTTCAAGACCGCCTCGGGCCGCGCCGGGAAGCTGTTCTCGCTGCCCGCGCTGGCCCGGCGTTTCCCCGGCGTCGCGCGGATGCCGGTCTCGATGCGCATCGTGCTCGAGAGCGTGCTGCGCAACTGCGACGGCGAGAAGGTCACGCCGGCGCACGTCGAACAGCTCGCCGGCTGGAAGCCCAAGGCGCCGCGCACGCAGGAGATCCCCTTCGTCGTCGCGCGCGTCGTGCTGCAGGACTTCACCGGCGTGCCGCTGCTGGCCGACCTGGCGGCGATGCGCAACGTCGCGGCGCGGCTGGGCAAGAACCCGAAGGCGATCGAGCCGCTGGTGCCGGTGGACCTGGTCGTCGACCACTCGATCATGGTCGACCACTTCGGCAGCAAGGACGCGCTCGACCTCAACATGAAGCTCGAGTTCCAGCGCAACCAGGAGCGCTACCAGTTCATGAAGTGGGGCATGGACGCGTTCGACACCTTCCGCGTCGTGCCGCCGGGCTTCGGCATCGTGCACCAGGTCAACCTCGAGTACCTGGCGCGCGGCGTGCACACCGACGCCGACGGCGTCAGCTATCCCGACAGCCTGGTCGGCACCGACAGCCACACGACGATGATCAACGGCATCGGCGTCGTCGGCTGGGGCGTCGGCGGCATCGAGGCCGAGGCCGGCATGCTCGGCCAGCCGGTCTACTTCCTGACGCCCGACGTGGTCGGCTTCGAGCTCACCGGCCGGCTGCGCGAGGGCGTGACCGCCACCGACCTCGTGCTCACCGTCACCGAGATCCTGCGCAAGGAGGGCGTCGTCGGCAAGTTCGTCGAGTTCTACGGCGACGGCAAGCGCACGCTGTCGCTGCCCGACCGCGCGACGATCGCCAACATGGCGCCCGAATACGGCGCGACGATGGGCTTCTTCCCGGTCGACGACAAGACCATCGCCTACCTCGAGGGCACCGGCCGCACCAAAGAGGAGATCGAGACCTTCGAGGCCTATTTCCGCGCCCAGCAGATGTTCGGCGTGCCGGCCGCGCGCGACATCGACTACACGCAGCTCGTGCGCCTGGACCTGTCGACCGTCGCGCCGAGCCTGGCCGGGCCGAAAAGGCCGCAGGACCGCATCGAGATCGGCCAGGTCAAGGCCAGGTTCTCCGAGCTGTTCAGTGCACCGTCGGCCGACAACGGCTTCAACCAGAGCCCGGAGCGTCTGGCCAAGCGCTACCCGGTGGCCGATGGCGGCCGGGCCGCGGCCGGCGGCGAGCCAGGCCTGCAGCCCGGTGCGCCGCGCGACGTGATAGAGATGGTCGACAATCGCTCGCCGCTGGCGGCGGCGCGCACGCCCACTGCGGGCACGCTGGCGCCGATCACCCTGGGCCATGGCGACGTGCTGATCGCCGCGATCACCAGTTGCACCAACACCAGCAACCCGGGCGTGCTGCTGGCCGCCGGCCTGCTCGCGAAGAAGGCGGTGCAGGCCGGGCTGACCGTGGCGCCGCACATCAAGACCTCGCTCGCGCCCGGCTCGCGGGTGGTCACCGAGTACCTGAGCAAGACCGGGCTGCTGCCCTACCTGGAGAAGCTCGGCTTCAACGTCGCCGCCTACGGCTGCACGACCTGCATCGGCAACGCCGGCGACCTGACGCCACAGATCAACGAGACGATCAACAAGAACGACCTCGTCTGCGCCGCGGTGCTGTCCGGCAACCGCAACTTCGAAGCCCGCATCCACCCGAACATCAAGGGCAACTTCCTCGCCAGCCCGCCGCTGGTGGTGGCCTACGCGATCGCCGGCACCGTGCTGCGCGACCTGATGACCGAGCCGGTCGGGCGCGGCAAGGGCGGGCGCGACGTCTACCTCGGCGACATCTGGCCGAGCAGCGACGAGGTCCAGGCGCTGATGAAGCACGCGATGAACGGCAAGGCCTTCCGCGACAACTACGCCAGGGTCAAGACCGAGCCCGGCGCGCTGTGGCAGCAGATCCGCGGCGTCAAGGGCGACGTCTACACCTGGCCCGAGAGCACCTACATCGCCGAGCCGCCGTTCTTCGAGGGCTTCACGATGCAGCCGCCGCCGCTAAAGGCCGGCGTTCAGGGCGCGCGCATCATGGCGCTGTTCGGCCACAGCATCACCACCGACCACATCTCGCCCGCCGGCAGCTTCAAGGACACGAGCCCGGCCGGCAAGTACCTGCTCGAGCACGGCGTGCTGAAGGCCGACTTCAACAGCTACGGCTCGCGGCGCGGCAACCACGAGGTCATGATGCGCGGCACCTTCGCCAACGTGCGCATCAAGAACCTGATGCTGCCGCCGAAGGCCGACGGCGGCCGCGAGGAAGGCGGCACGACGCTGTTCCAGCCCGGCGGCGAGCGCATGTCGATCTACGACGCCGCGATGAAGTACCTCGCCGCCGGCGTGCCGACGGTGGTCTTCGCCGGCGAGGAGTACGGCACCGGCTCGTCGCGCGACTGGGCCGCCAAGGGCACCCAGCTGCTCGGCATCAAGGCGGTGATCGCGCAGAGCTTCGAGCGCATCCACCGCAGCAACCTGATCGGCATGGGCGTGCTGCCGCTGCAGTTCCGCACCGGCGACTCGTGGGAGTCGCTCCAGCTGCGCGGCGACGAGACCGTCGACGTGCTGCTCGGCCAGAAGATCGAGCCGCAGTCCGAAGCCCGCCTGCGCATCACCCGCGCCGACGGCAACACGCTCGAGCGCAGCGTGATCCTGCGCATCGACACCCCGATCGAGGTCGAGTACTACCGCCACGGCGGCATCCTGCCCTTCGTGCTGCGGCAGTTGCTGGCCGCCTAGGTCGCCGCGCCGCGCAGGTCGTTCAGCAGCGCCTGCGCCGGTCGCGACAGCCGCCGGTCCTCGCGCCAGACCAGGTGCCACATGCGGCGCAGCGGGAAGCCGGGCACCTTGAGCTCGGCCAGCCCGGCGGCCGCCGGGTCGGCCCCGAGCGTGTGGCGCGACAGGATCGCCAGCCCCAGGCCTGCCGCCACCGCGTGCTTGATGGCCTCGTTGCTGCCCAGCGCCATGCGCGGGGTCCAGGCCACGCCGCGCTGGCCGAGGAACATGTCGGCCACCCGCCGCGTGCCCGAGCCGGCCTCGCGCGCCAGCAGCGGCTCGCGGACCACCTGGGCGAGTGACAGGCGCCGCCGCCGCGTCAGCGGGTGACCGGCCGGCGCGACGACGACCAGCGGGTTCTCCAGGAACGGCCACCGCGCCAGCGGCAGGTCCGTCGGCGGCATCATCATCACCGCCAGCTCGACCTCGGCACGCTTGAGCCGGCCGACGACGGCGTCCCGGTTCTCGACCACGAAGTCGATCACGACGCCCGGGTGGGCCTGGGCGAACCGGCCGATCAGCTCGGGCAGGAAGTACTCGGCGGTCGTCACCGCCGCCACCTGCAGCCGGCCGGCATCCAGCCCGCGCAGCGCGGCCAGGTCCTCGCCCAGGCGCTGCCAGCGCGCCCAGAGATCCCGCGTGGCGGCCAGCAGCAGCTCGCCCTCGGCGGTGATCGCCAGACCGCGGCCGCGCGGCTCGTAGAGCGTCATGCCGAGCGAGGCCGACAGTTCGCGGAGCTGGGTCGACAGCGTCGGCTGCGCGATGTGCAGCGATTCGGCGGCGCGGACCACGCCGCCAAGCCGGGCCACCGCCTCGAAGCTGCGGAGCTGGACCAGGGTGGCGGGGATGCGAGGCAGGTTATTCATCGGGTTTCTCGATGTTACCTATTCAATCATATTGCTTGCATCGATTTCTTTGAGACCCGATGCTGGGCGCCATCGCCACTTCCACATCGATCCCCCATGCCTGCACCCACCCCCATCACCGTCGCCCGCGGCGACGGCATCGGCCCGGAGATCATGGACGCGACGCTGCGCATCCTCGACGCCGCCGGCGCCCGCCTGTCCCCCGAGTTCGTCGAGCTCGGCGAGGCCGTCTACCGCGCCGGCCACAGCGCCGGCATCGCGCCCGAGAGCTGGGCCAGCCTGCGCCGCACGCGGGTGCTGCTGAAGGGCCCGATCTCGACGCCCCAGGGCGGCGGGTTCAAGAGCCTGAATGTCACCCTGCGCAAGGCGCTGGGCCTGTACGCCAACGTCCGCCCCTGCGTCAGCTACCACCCCTTCGTCGCCACCCGGCATCCGGCGCTGAACCTGACCATCGTGCGCGAGAACGAGGAGGACCTCTACGCCGGCATCGAGCACCGACAGACCGACGAGGTGTTCCAGTGCCTGAAGCTGATCACCCGCCCCGGCTGCGAGCGCATCGTGCGGTTCGCCTTCGACTACGCGATCGCGCACCAGCGCCGGCGCGTGACCTGCATGACCAAGGACAACATCATGAAGATGACCGATGGCCTGTTCCATCGCGTCTTCGACGAGATCGCGGCCGAGTACCCCTCCCTGGAGACCGACCACCAGATCATCGACATCGGCGCCGCGCGCATGGCCACGCGCCCCGAGCGCTACGACGTGATCGTCACGCCGAACCTCTACGGCGACATCCTCAGCGACATCGCCGCCGAACTCGCGGGCTCGGTGGGACTGGCGCCCAGCGCCAACATCGGCGACTCGGTGGCGATGTTCGAGGCCATCCACGGAAGCGCGCCGGACATCGCGGGACAGGACCGCGCCAACCCCTCCGGCCTGATCCTGGCCGCGGTGTCGATGCTCGTGCACATCGGCCAACCCACGGTCGCCGGGCGGGTCCACAACGCCTGGCTGGCGACGGTCGAGGACGGCGTGTTGACCGGCGATCTCGCCGCATCCGGCGGCGGCGCGCCGGTGGGCTGCCGCCGATTCGCCGACGAGGTCATCGCGCGCCTGGGCCGTGCCCCGTTGAAGCTCAAGACGGTCGACTACGCCGACGCGCCGGTCGGCCGTCGCGCACCGTCGCACACGCCGGTGCGCCGCGAGCCGGCGGACAAGGTGATGGTCGGCGTCGACGTGTTCGTGCACGCCGGCGACCAGATGGCCAGCGACCTGGCCGGACGCCTGACGGCGTTGACGCGGCAACCGGGCCGGCCCGCATTCGAGCTGCAGATGATCACCAACCGCGGCGTCAAGGTCTGGCCCGGCGGCCTGCCCGAGACCTTCTGCACGGACCACTGGCGCTGCCGCTTCGTCGGCGTCGACCCGGCCGGGGCGGGGCGCGCGGTGAGCCACCTCGAGGTCGTCGAGTTGCTGCGCCGGCTGGCCGAGGGCGGGCTGGACTTCATCAAGACCGAGCACTTGTGCACCTTCGACGGCGAGGCCGGCTACGCGCTGGGGCAGGGGCAGTAGGCCCGGCCGGGCGCGGCAGGGGTACGATGGACCGGCGTGCCACGGAGACAGCCCATGAACCTCGGCGCCTTCTCGATCAGCCTCGCCGTCAAGGACATCGTCGCTTCGCGCGATTTCTACGCCAAGCTCGGCTTCGAGCCGGTCGGCGGCGACATCGCGCAGAAGTGGCTGATCCTGCGCAACCGCGACCACGTGATCGGCCTGTTCCAGGGCATGTTCGAACGCAACCTGCTGACCTTCAACCCGGGGTGGGACCAGCAGTGCGGCGAAACGCCGGAGTTCACCGACGTGCGCGAGATCCAGCGCCGGCTGCATGCGTCCGGCCTCGTGCTCGACAGCGAGGCCGACGAGTCGACCACCGGCCCGGCGAGCCTGATGCTGACCGACCCCGACGGCAACCCGGTGCTGATCGACCAGCACCGCTGAGCGCGGATCAGCCCCCCGATCGCTTCGCGGGCAGGCCCTCGGCCTGCAGCAGGCCGAGCACGCGCTCGACGTGGTCGCCCTGTACCTCGACCACCCCGTCCTTGACCGTGCCGCCGCTGCCGCAGGCGGTTCGCAGCCGCTTCCCGAGCAGGCTCAGCGCCTCGGCATCGAGAGACAGGCCGCGCACCATCGTCACCATCTTGCCGCCGCGTCCCTTGGACGAGCGCTCGACCCGCACCGGCCCCCCGCTGATCGGGGCCGCCGCCGCGCGGCAGGCGCACTGCACGAGCGGTCGCCGGCAGCGCGGGCACATCCGCCCGCCCTCGGTGGAGTAGACGAGGCCGCCGCGGCCGGACTTCATCACCCGCCCTTCAGCAGCTCGCGCGCGATGATCAGCTGCTGCACCTCGGTCGCGCCTTCGTAGATCCGCAGCGCGCGGATCTCGCGGTACAGGCGCTCGACCGGCTGCCCGCTGACGACGCCCAGGCCGCCCCACATCTGCAGCGCGGCGTCGATGACCTGCTGCGCGCCTTCGGTGGCGGCGAGCTTGGCCATCGCCGCGGCCTTCGTCACGCCGCGGCCCTGGTCGCGCTGCCAGGCGGCGCGGTAGGTCAGCAATGCCGCGCCGTCGATGATCGTCGCCATCTGCGCGAGCTTCGCCTGCGAGAGCTGGAAGTCGGCCAGGGTCTGGCCGAACATCCGGCGCGTGGTCGCGCGCGCCAGGCCTTCCTGCAGCGCGCGCCGGGCGAAGCCGAGCGCCGCCGCCGCGACCGAGGTGCGGAACACGTCGAGCGTGCGCATCGCCACCTTGAAACCTTCACCGCCGGCGCCGAGGCGCTGCGTCAGCGGCACGCGGCAGTGGGTGAAGCGCAGCCGCGCCAGCGGGTGCGGCGCGATGACCTCGATGCGCTCGGCGATCTCGAACCCCGGCGTGTCGGCGTCGACCACGAAGGCCGAGATGCCGCGCGAGCCAAGCCCCTCGCCGCTGCGCGCGAAGACGACGTAGAAATCGGCGATGCCGCCATTGCTGATCCAGGTCTTCTCGCCGTCGAGCACGGCATGGTCGCCGTCGATGCGCGCGGCGCACTGCATCGCGCCGACGTCGGAGCCGGCGTCCGGCTCGGACAGCGCAAAGGCGGCGATCGCCTGCCCGCGCGCCACCCGCGGCAGGTAATGCCGCTGCTGCTCGGGCGTACCGGCCAGGCTGATCGCGCCGGAGCCCAGGCCCTGCATCGCGAAGGCGAAGTCGGCCAGGCCCGAATGCCGCGCCAGCGTCTCGCGGATCAGGCAGATCGCGCGCGTGTCGATCGTCCGACCTTCGCCACCGACCGCGTGCTCGAGCCAGCCGTCGGCGCCGAGCGCCTTGACCAGCGCTCGGCACTCGGCGTCGACGTCGGTGCCGTGGGCGTCGGCCAGCTTCTCGGTCGCCCACGCGTCGAGCGTGCGCGCCAGGTCGCCATGACGGGGCTCGAAGAAGGGCCAGTCGAGATGATCGAGCGGGGCCATCTCAGTCCCCTTGGAACACGGGCCGCTGCTTGGCGACGAAGGCCTCATACGCGCGCTTGAAGTCCTCGGTCATCATGCAGATCGCCTGCGCCTGCGCCTCGGCCTCGATCGCCTGCTCGATCGTCATCGCCCACTCCTGGTGCAGCATCGTCTTCGTGATGCCGTTGGCGAAGGTCGGCCCGGCGACCAGGTCGGCGGCCATCCGCTGCGCCTCGACCAGCAGCGCCGCGGGCTCGGCCAGGCGGTTGAAGAAGCCCCAGCGCTCGCCCTCCTCGCCCGACATCGAACGGCCGGTGTACAGCAGTTCGCTGGCGCGGCCCTGGCCGATGATCCGCGGCAGCATCGCGCAGGCGCCCATGTCGCAGCCGGCCAGGCCGACGCGGTTGAACAGGAACGCCGTCTTGCTTCGCGCGGTGCCCAGACGCAGGTCCGAGGCCATTGCGATGATCGCGCCGGCGCCGGCGCAGACGCCGTCGATCGCGGCGACGATCGGCTGCGGGCAGCCGCGCATCGCCTTGACGAGATCGCCGGTCATGCGCGTGAACATCAGCAATTCGGGCGCCTTCAGCCGCACCAGCGGGCCGATGATCTCGTGCACGTCGCCGCCGG
>CALJUI010000004.1 GCA_937975735.1 uncultured Rubrivivax sp. | reverse complement strand
GAGATGATGAACTCGCCGGCCGGCGCCAGGCCGGTCTGGATCGCGCGCTTGATCTCGGGCTGCTTGAACAGCGATGCGCCCGAGTGCACGGTGATCTCGAGCTTGCCTTTCGTCGCCGCCTTCACGTCGGCGGCGAACTGCTCGAGGTTCTTGGTCTGGAAGGTGTTGGCGCCGTAGCCGCTGGGCAGGTCCCACTTGGTCTGGGCGGAGGCCGAGGCCGCGAAGGCGATGGCGGTGAGGGTGAACAGGATCGATTTCATGGTGTCTCCTTCAAAGGACTTCGAGTTCGTGGTTGAACAGGTCGGTGATCAGCATCGCGCCGGGCGCATGGGTGATGCACAGCGGCGGTCGCGCCTGGGCGATCGCCGCCTGCGGCGTCACGCCACAGGCCCAGAAGACCGGGATCTCGCCGGCCTGCACTTCGACCGGATCACCATAGTCGGGGCGCGCCAGATCGGCAATGCCGATCGCCGCCGGGTCGCCGACATGCACCGGCGCGCCGTGCACCGACGGGAAGCGCGCGGTGATCTGCACCGCGCGCATCGCGTCGGCGGGCGGCAGCGGCCGCATGCTGACGACCATCGGCCCTTGGAACGCGCCGGCGGCGACGGTCGGCACGCTGGTGCGGTACATCGCGACGTTGCGGCCCTGGTCGACGTGGCGCAGGCGGATGCCCTTGGCCTGCAGCGCCCACTCGAACGAGAACGAGCAGCCGATCGCGAAGGCGACCAGGTCGTCGCGCCAGATGTCGCGCACGTCGGTCGGCTCGTCGACCAGCTCGCCCTCGCGCCAGACGCGGTAGCGCGGCAGGTCGCTGCGCAGGTCGATGTCGCGGCCCAGCGTCGGCAGGCCGACCGCGCCGGCGTCGCTCACCGCCAGCAGCGGGCAGGGCCGCGGATTGCGCTGACAGTACAGCAGGAAGTCGTAGGCCTGCGCCTGCGGCAGCACGACGAGGTTGGCCTGCACGAGGTCGTCGGCCAGGCCGCTCGTGTGGCCGCTCAGTTCGCCGCGGCGGAGTCGCCCGCGCAGCGCGGCGGCGCGCTCGCCGGCCCGCGCTCCGGGGGTGCCCGCGATCGGGCCGATGTCAGTGATGGTGTTCATGTCGCGGTCCATCTTGGCGCCGCGGCGCCGATGTGGCAAACGCGAATAATCTCGCTCAGCTCATCGATTCTTTCGATATCGCGGGTTAACCCGGAGGTGCGCCATCAGGCTGTCGACCATGGTGCGCTGCGCGCCGGACGCCGGGTCGACGCGCCAGCTGAGGAAGGTCGGCAGCGGGGCCAGCCGGGCTTCGCAGTCGAGCACCTTCAACGGCCGGCGCTTGCGCAGGCGGTCGACGACGGCAGCCGGCAGCGTCGCGATGCCGACCCCGTCCTCCACCAGCTGCGCCAGCGCGCTGATCGACGACACGCTGTGCACGCGAAGCGGCTCCAGCCCGGCGCGGCGCAGCAGGTCCAGCAGCGCCACCTGCGGCTGCGAGCCGCGCTGGAAGGTCAGCAGCTCCTGCGCGGCGATGTCGGCCAGCGCCCAGCGGCGGCGCCGGTGGCGCTGCGCGTGGCCGACGAAGACCATCTCCATCGGCGCCAGGGCCTGCGCGCGCAGCCCGGTGGCCTCGGCCGGCAATGCCGCGATGACGAGGTCCAGCGCACCGCGCGCGATCTGGTCGACGAGGACCGGCGAGGTCTCGACGGTCAGCTCCAGCGCCAGCGCCGGGTGCTGCTCGTGCAGCGCGCGCACCCACTCCATCAGCCACGAGTGCAGCGCCGACTCGAAGGTGCCCACGCGCAGCACGATCGGCCGGTCGGACTGGCCG
This sequence comes from uncultured Rubrivivax sp., assembly GCA_937975735.1. Lineage (GTDB taxonomy): Bacteria > Pseudomonadota > Gammaproteobacteria > Burkholderiales > Burkholderiaceae_C > Rubrivivax. The sequence goes on along the minus strand of CALJUI010000004.1, from coordinate 2,116 downwards.
CCGAGTTCGGCGGTGATCTCCCGCTGCATCGCCAGCAGCCGCTCGGCGTACCCGAAGAAGCGCTGCCCGGCCGGCGTGATGCGGAATCGCTTGTCTCGTCGGTCGAGCAGCAGCACGCCGAGCTCGGACTCGAGCGCCGCGACGCGACTGGACATCGCCGACTGCGTCAGGTGCAGCCGCTCGGCCGCCCGCGTCACGCTCTTGAGCGTGACGACCCAGTAGAAGGCCTCGACGAAGCGCAGGTTCATGCGGCCAGCGCCTCCCAGCGCTCGTGCACCATCGTCATCACGTCGTGCACCGGCAGGCCGGTGACCTGCGCCACGATGTCGCGGTAGGGCGGCATGTTGGTGCATTCGAGCACGATCGCGCCGCGGTCCGGGTGGCGCCCGACCAGCTCTCGCGCGGCCGCCGCCATCGTGCGGGCGGCGGCCTCGGCATCGAGTTCGGCGCGGTCCTGCAGCAAGGTCGCGGCCAGCGCGCTGTCCGGGTCGATGCCCTGCACCGGCGTCGACGGCGGCGCCCCGGCGGCAAGCAGCGTGGCCGCATCCAGCGATGCGGCGTCGACCGTCAGCACGCCCGGCCGCCGCGCCGCCAATCCGGGCAGCAGCAGCAGGCTGGAGGTCCAGACCGGCACCGGCAGCGCGGCCTGCAGCTCGGCCTGCCAGCGCGCCAGGAAGCCGCAACTGGTGGTCAAGGCCCGCGCCCCTTCGCCGACCAGCGCCCGCCCCGCCGCGACGAAGGGTTCGAGCAGCGCCCGGTCGCCCTGCTGCACGATCCGCCGCGGCGACGCGCCGGCGACCACGCGGTGGCGCACCGGCATCGCGAAGCTGCCGGCATGGCCGACGTCACCCGGCAGCCGCGGGAAGCGCGTGTCGAGCATCAGCACACCGAGAAAACCCATCCTGCCCCGCCGTCCACCCGTCCAGGAAAGACCCGTAGGATCCGACCGGCCGCTGCGCTTATCCTGCGGCCTCGTCCGACCACCGCCCCATGCAAGGAGTTTCGATGAAAACACGGCATGCCGTCACCGGTCTCGTCGCCGGCGCCCTGTTCGCCGCCGGCGCCGCCCAGGCCCAGACCAAGTGGGACCTGCCCGCCGCCTACCCGGCGAACAACTTCCACACCGTCAACATCCAGCAGTTCGCCGACGAGGTCGACAAGGCCAGCGGCGGCAAGCTCAAGATCACCGTGCACGCCAACGCGTCGCTGTTCAAGGCGCCGGAGATCAAGCGCGCGGTGCAGGGCGGGCAGGCGCAGATCGGCGAGATCCTGCTCGCCAACTTCGCCAACGAGTGGGCGATCTACGCCGCCGACGGCATGCCCTTCCTGGCCGACAGCTACGACGAGGCGATGAAGCTGTACAAGGCGCAGCGCCCGATGCTCGACAAGAAGCTCGGCGAGCAGGGCATGATGCTGCTGTACTCGGTGCCCTGGCCGCCGCAGGGCATCTACGTGAAGAAGCCGATCGAGTCGGCCGCCGACCTCAAGGGCGTCAAGTGGCGCGCCTACAGCCCGGCCACCGCTCGCATCGCCGAACTCGTCGGTGCGCAGCCGGTGACGGTGCAGGCCGCCGAGCTGCCGCAGGCGATGGCCACCGGCCTCGTCGAGAGCTACATGTCCAGCGGCTCGACCGGCGTCAACTCCAAGACCTACGAGCACCTGAAGTACTGGTACGACACCCAGGCCTGGCTGCCGAAGAACGCGGTCATCGTCAACACGGCGGCCTTCAACGCGCTCGACGCAGCCACCCAGGCCGCGGTGAAGAAGGCCGCGGCCGACGCGGAGACGCGCGGCTGGGCGGCGAGCAAGGTCGAGAACACCGACTCGATCAACAAGCTCAAGGCCGGCGGCATGAGCATCGTGCCCCCGTCGGCGAAGCTCAAGGCCGACATGAAGGCGGTCGGCGAGACGATGCTCAAGGAGTGGCTGGACAAGGCCGGCCCCGAGGGCCAGGCCCTGGTCGACGCCTTCCGCAAGAAGTAGGGCGAAGATGCGGCGGGCGCTGGACGCGCTGTACGACGGCGCGGCGTGGATCGCTGCGCTGTGCATGGTCGGGCTGCTGGCGATGGTCCTGCTGGCCATCGTCAGCCGCCCGTTCAAGTTCCACCTACCCGGC
>CALJUI010000003.1 GCA_937975735.1 uncultured Rubrivivax sp. | reverse complement strand
CAGCTTGAAGCGCGACGGCGCCGGCGGTGCGGCCAGCGCCTGCTGGGCCGGCGCGGCCGGCCGGCCGAACAGCCGGCCGAGGTCGCCGCGCGGGGCCTGCTCGGCACCGACCGTCACCGCCTGCGGCGGCATGCCGCGCGGCGCGACGAACAGGCGCAGGGCCCAGAACGCCGCGCTGCCGGCCACCACGGCCCAGACGAGGAATGCGACCCAACGAGCGTTCACGCGACGATTATGATTCAAGCACCTCGTCCGACAGGCGTTCCATGAGACAGCCCCCTCGCCTCCGTGCCGCGCGTCGCGGTTTCACGCTGATCGAGCTGATGGTGGTGCTCGTCATCATCGGCGTGCTGGCGGCGCTGATCGTGCCCAACGTGCTCGATCGCGCCGACGACGCCCGCGTCACCGCGGCCCGCACCGACGTCAGCAACCTGATGCAGGCGCTCAAGCTCTACAAGCTCGACAACCAGCGCTTCCCGAGCGCCGAGCAGGGCCTGCAGGCGCTGATCGCCAAGCCCACCGTCGGCACGCTGCCCCCGAACTGGAAGCCCTACCTCGACAAGCTGCCGAACGATCCCTGGGGCCGGCCCTACCAGTTCCTGAACCCGGGGGTGAAGGGCGAGATCGACGTCTTCAGCTTCGGCGCCGACGGCCAGGCCGGCGGCGAGGGCATCAATGCCGACATCGGGTCCTGGCAGTGAGCGTCCGCCGGCCGCGCGGACGCGCGGCTTCACGCTGATCGAACTGCTGATCGTCATCGCGATCGTCGCGCTGTCGGCCTCGCTGGTCAGCCTGGCCCTTCGCGACGGCAGCGCCTCGCAGCTCGAACGCGAGGGCCAGCGCCTGGCCACGCTGCTCGAGACCGCGCGCGCGGAGTCGCGCGCCTCGGGCGTGGCGGTCAGCTGGGTGCCGCAGGCCGATGCCGAGCAGCGCGACTTCCGGTTTGTCGGCCTGCCTGCGGCACGCGGGCTGCCCGAGCACTGGCTCGACCGGCGCGTCAACGCCCAGGTCGTCGGCGGCACCCGTCTGAGCCTCGGGCCGGAGGCACTGATCGGTGCGCAGCGTGTGCTGCTGCGCCTGGAGCAGCAGCGGCTCGAGTTGGTCACCGACGGCCTCGGCCCGTTCACGGTGGCGGTCGCCACGCCATGAAGGCCCGCGGCTTCACCCTGGTCGAGGTGCTGGTCGCGGTCGCCATCGTCGCGATCGCGCTCGGTGCCGGGCTGCGCGCCGCCGGCGCACTGACCGACAACGCGCAGCGCCTGGGCGACGTGGTGCTGGCCCAGTGGTGCGCCGACAACCAGCTCGCCGGGCTGAAGCTGGCCAAGCTGCTGCCGGGGGTCGGCGACGCCGACTTCCGCTGCGAACAGCTCGGCCGCAGCTTCGCCGGCAAGCTGGTGACCCGGCCGACGCCGAACCCGAACTTCCGCCGGGTCGATGCCGTGGTCAGCGACGAGACCGGTCGCCCCCTGGTGACGGTCTCGACGGTGCTGTCCCGCTACTGAAGCATGACGGGCATGCGGCGCGAGCGCGGCTTCACCCTCGTCGAGGTCCTGGTCGCCCTGGTCATCATGGCGGTGCTCGCCGGCATGGCCTGGCAGGGGGTGGACGGCATGCTGCGCGCGCGCGAGGGCAGCCAGGCGGCCCTCGACCGCGCGATGCGGCTGTCGACCGTGGTCACCCAGTTCGAGCAGGACCTGGCCGCGGTCTACGACAGCCCGGCGGTGCCCTCGCTGCGCTTCGGCGGCCAGACCCTGCGGCTGCCCCGCGAGACGGTCGGCGGCGTGCAGGTCATTGCCTGGGCATTGCGCGACGGCGCCTGGATGCGCTGGGCCGGCCCGGTCGTCACGCGCACCAACGAACTGCAGCAGAGCTGGCTGCGCAGCCAGCAGCTGTTCGGCAACGAGGCGGGGCAACTGCGCGCCGTCGAGGGCGCGCGCGCCTGGCAGGTCTACTTCTACCGCGGCAACAGCTGGAGCAATGCGCAGTCCACCGGCAACGTCGTCGCGCCGCCGGCCGGCCCGCCGGGCGCCGCGGTCGCCCCGACCGCCGAGCGCGAGGCCTTGCCCAACGGCGTGCGCATCGTGCTCACGCTCGACCGCGGCGTGCTGACCCGCGACGTGCTCGTGCCACCGCAACCGCAATGAGCGCCGCCCTCGGCCGCCACCGCCAGCGCGGCACCGCGCTGCTGCTGGCGATGATCATCCTGACCCTGGTCAGCACCGTCGCCGCCGGCATGGTCTGGTACCAGCAACGCGCGATCGAGGTCGAGGCCGCCGAGCGCGCGCGCACCCAGTCGGCCTGGATCCTCAACGGCGCGCTCGACTGGGCGCGCCTGATCCTGCGCGAGGACGCCCGCACCGGCGGCAGCGACCACCTCGGCGAGCCCTGGGCGGTGCCGCTGGCCGAGGCCCGGCTGTCGACCTTCCTCGCGGCCGACCGCAACGCCGGCGCCGACGACGGCCCCGAGGCCTTCCTGTCGGGCCAGATCGTCGACCTGCAGGCGCGCTACAACCTGCACAACCTGGTCGGCGACCAGGCCAAGCCGGTGCCCTCCGAAATCGCCGCTTTCCAGCGCCTGTGCGACCTCGCCGGCGCGCCCTCGGGCACCGCCGAGCGCATCGCCGCCGCGCTCGCCGGCGCCTGGCGCGACGACGACCCGGCGGCGGGGCTGTCGCCGAACAAGCTCGAGCACCTGCGCTGGCACGGGATCGACCCGGACACGCTCGCGAGACTGGCGCCGTTCGCGGTGCTGCTGCCGATGCCCACGCCGGTGAACCTGAACACCGCGCCGCGCGAGGTGATCGCCGCGGTGATCGATGGCCTCGACCTCGGCAGCGCCGAACGCCTGCTGCAGCTGCGCCAGCGCCAGCCGTTCCGCAACCTGGACGACGTCAAGCGCGAACTGCCGCCGGCGACGGTCGTCGACGAGCGCCGCGCCGGCGTGTCGAGCCGCTACTTCGAGGTCACCGGCCGGCTGCGGCTGGAGGACCGCGTGCTGATCGAGCGCTCGGTCGTCGAGCGGCGCGACGCCGCCCGCGGCGGCGATATCGTGGCCATCCTGCGCGAAAGACGCAGCGCGCTGGATGGCACGCGATGATGGACCCGTGCGCTTCTGGTCCAATGCGGTCCTGACCCCCCCGACCGCGCCCCCGCCGACCGCATGTCCGTCCTCATCGTCCTAATCCCGCCCCGGCCGCGTCTGGTGCCCCGTCCGGCGGGCGACGGCGCGTCGCCGCCGCGGCCCGAGGAGTTCGAGTACCTGCTCAGCCCGGACGGCGAGACCGCGGGCGCGACCGGCCGTGCGGTGCCGGCGCGGCTGCCGCAGGCCGACAGCCTGGTCGCCGTGCTCGCCGACGCCGACGTCGCCTGGCACCGCATCGTGCTGCCGCGGGCGCCAGCGGCACGGCTGCGCGCGGCACTGCAGGGCGTGCTCGAGGAGCTGCTGCTCGACGACGAGCCGGCGGTGCACGTGGCACTGCCACCGCAGCCGGCGCCGGGGCAGTTGAACTGGATCGCGGTGGTGCACCGGCCCTGGCTGGCCGCCGAGGTCGCCCGCATCGAGCGCGCCGGACGCAGCGTCGACCGGATCGTGCCGGCCAGCGTGCCCGGCGTCGGTGCCGAGGGGCACTTCTTCGTGACCGCCGGCGCCAGCGCCGACAACCCGAGCGTGCAGCTGGCCTTCGCCGACGCCGACGGCCACCAGGTGATGCGGCTGACCGGCTCGCTGCCGCGCCAGCGCCTGCTGCGCGACCCCTCGCGGCCCGTGCGCTGGACCGCGACGCCGGCCGCGGTGGCCGCCGCCGAGGGCTGGCTCGAGCGGCCGGTGACCGTGATCGACGATGCCCAGCACGCGCTGCAGGCCACCCAGTCGCTGTGGAACCTGCGCCAGTTCGACCTCGCCCCGCGGCACCGCGGTGCCCGTGCCTGGCGCGAGGCCCGGCGGCAGTTCTTCGGCCCGGCCTGGCGACCGGTGCGGCTCGGCCTGGCCGGCCTGCTGGCACTGCACCTGATCGGCCTGAACGTCTGGGCCGCCCAGCAGCGCAACGCGCTGGCCGACAAGCGCGAGGCCATGGTCCAGCTGCTGAGGACCACCCATCCCCAGGTGCGCGCCGTGCTCGACGCGCCGCTGCAGATGGCCCGCGAGACCGATGCGCTGCGCGCGGCCGCCGGCCGGCCCGGCGAGTCGGATCTCGAGACCCTGCTCGCCGCGGCGGCGTCCGCCTGGCCCGTTGAGGCCGGCCCGATCCAGGGCTTGCGCTACGAGTCGGGACGCCTGACGCTGCCGGCGCCGGGCTGGGACCCGGTGCGCATCGAGGCCTTCCGCAACCGGCTTCGGCCCGGCGGCTGGGCGGTGGCGTCCAGCGACGGCAACGTGACGCTGCCGCGCGGTTCGGAGGCGCGGCCGTGAGCGCGGGCCTGGCCGCCACGCTGCGCCAACGCCTCGCACCGCTGCGCGGCCGCTGGACCGCGCTGGCGCTGCGCGAACGCCGGGCGCTGACCGGCGTGGCGGTGCTGGTGCTGCTGGCGCTGGTCTGGCTGATCGGCGTGCAGCCGGCCTGGCGCACGCTGCGCAGCGCCCCGGCCGAGCTGGCGCGGCTGGACCTGCAGTGGCAGGCGATGCAGCGGCAGGCGGCCGACGCGCGCGCGCTGCGTGACGCGCCGACCATCACGCAGGCCGCCGCGGTGCAGGCGCTGCAGGGTGCCACCCAGCGCCTGGGTCTGTCAGGCCGGCTGTCTCTGCAGGGCGACCGCGCGGTGCTGACGGTGCAGGACCTCGACCCCGCGCTGCTGCGTGACTGGCTGACCGAGGTGCGCAGCGGCGCCCGCGCGCGCCCGCTGGAGGCCAACCTGACGCGCGGCGCGAACGGCTTCAACGGCAGCGTGGTCGTCGCGATCGGAGGCCGCTCGTGATCTGGCCGAACCGTCGCACGCGCTTCGCGATGACCTCGCGGCTGTCGCAGCTCGGTCCGCAGACCCGGCAGATGATGGCGCACGCCTGGTCGCACGCGGCGCGCAGCGCGCGCCGCTGGGCAATCTGGGGCGCCGGGCTCGGTGCGTTGGCCGGCCTCGTCGCGTTCGCGCCGGCGGCCTGGCTGGCGCAGGGTCTGCACGCCGGCAGCGACGGCCGGCTGCTGCTGGCCGACGCGCGCGGCACGGTCTGGTCCGGCAGCGCGGTGCCGGTGCTCACCGCCGGCGCCGGCAGCC
>CALJUI010000002.1 GCA_937975735.1 uncultured Rubrivivax sp. | reverse complement strand
ATCATGACCAAGGTCGGCGTCTACGCCATCCTGCGCGTGCACGGCGTGGTCTTCGGGGTCGACGCCGGCGCCTCGGCCTTCACGGTGCAGCCCTGGCTGCTGCCGCTGGCGCTGGTCACCAGCGTGGTCGGCGTGCTGGGGGCGCTGGCCGCACACACCTTGCCGCGCCTGATCGCCTGGCTGACGGTGGCGTCGGTGGGCACCATCCTCGCCGCGATCGGCCTGTTCGGCCCGGCGGCCTGGTCGGCGGCGTTCTACTACATGGCCAACTCGACGCTGGTCATCGCAGGCCTGTTCCTGCTCGCCGAGCTGGTGTCGGCGCAGCGCGGGCCGATGGCCGACCGGCTCGAGCCCTGCAGCCCGGTCGCCCAGCCGGCGCTGCTGGGCCTGATGCTGCTGCTGGCCGCCGCGTCGACCGCGGGCCTGCCGCCGTTGCCGGGCTTCATCGGCAAGCTGATGCTGCTGCAGGCGGCGAGCGAGCATGCCTGGGCGGTGACGGTGTGGGCGGTGGTGCTCGGGGTCGGATTCCTGACGCTGATCGGCCTGGCGCGCGCCGGCAGCATCCTGTTCTGGCACGTGCGGCCCGAGGTGCCCGGCGGCGCATCGGGGGCCAGCGCGCCGCTGCTCGGCGCGACCCTGTCGCTGCTGGGCATGAGCGTGCTGCTCAGCGCGTTCGCCGCGCCGATCCAGCGCTACACCGACGCCGCCGCGCGCCAGCTCGGCGACCGCGATGCCTATGCCCGGGCCGTGCTGCCCGAGCAGGGCGGCGCCGACGCCCGCACCGCGCGGCCGTACCGCATCGCGCCACCGGAGGGCCGGCGATGAAGCCCGGCTGGTTCTCGCACCCCGTCATTTCGGTGCTGTTGGCGGCGTCCTGGCTGCTGCTGCAGCAGAGCGTCGCGGTGCCGCAGCTGATCACCGCCGCGGTGCTGGCGCTGGTGCTGCCGCGCCTGCTGCACGGCTTCCTCGGGCCGCCGACCCATCCGCGCGCGCTCGCCACCTCGATCCGGCTGGTGCTGCTGGTGGTGTGGGACATCGTGGTCGCCAACCTGACCGTCGCGCGCATCGTGCTGACGCCCTGGTCGCGGCCGCAGCCGGCCTGGGTGCCGGTGGCGCTGGATGCGCAGAGCCCCACCGCGATCACGTTGCTGGCGGCGATCATCACGATGACGCCGGGCACCGTGTCCTGCGTCGTCGACGACCAGCAGCACGTGATCCTCGTGCACGCGCTCGACTGCGCCGACCCGGCGGCGCTGGCGGCCGACATCAAGGCGCGCTACGAGGCGCCGCTGAAGGAGATCTTCGGATGAACCCCGGCTGGGTCCTGAACTTCGGCTTGAACTTCGCGCTGGTGGCGGTGTCGATCGCCACGCTGCTGTGCCTGTGGCGGCTGCTCGCCGGGCCCGAACGGACCGACCGCGTGCTGGCGCTGGACACGCTCTACATCAACGTCGTCGCGCTGGCGATCCTGCTCGGCATGCGGCTGCAGACCGCGCTGCTGTTCGAGGCCGCGCTGCTGATCGCGATGCTGGGCTTCGTCGCGACGGTCGCGCTGGCGCGCTACCTGACGCGCGGCGACGTCATCGAGTGAGGAGGGATCGATGAGCGAGATGCCGATCTGGATCCAGTGGCTCGTGAGCTTCCTGCTCGTGGTCGGCGGCGTGTTCGCGCTGGTCGGCGCGGTGGGCATGCTGCGCTTCCCGGACTTCTTCATGCGCATGCACGCGCCGACCAAGGCGACGACGCTGGGCGTCGGCGGCGTATTGGTGGCCAGCCTGATCGTCGGCTGGACGCGTGGCGAGTTCGGGCTGAACCTGCTGCTGATCACGTTGTTCCTGTTCGTCACCGCGCCGGTCTCGGCCAACCTGATGGCGCAGGCGGCGCTGCACCTGCGCAGCCCGTCGAAGGCGCCGGTGCCGCCGGAGCACCCGCACGCCTGACCCGGCCCGAACGCCCTTGACCGAGGTCAAGGGCGTTTCGCACTCGCCGGGCGATGCTCGGCGCGCATGACGCCCCCCACGCCAGACCCCGCGGCCAAGTCCCCGGGCGCCCCGTCGCGAGGCGCGCCCCCGTGGCACGCGCAGGACACCGAGCTGGTGCTGAACCACCTGGAGGTCGATGCCTCGCGCGGCCTCGAGTCCGAACTGCTGGCCCACCGCCGCCGGCGCTTCGGCGCCAATGCCCTGGCCGAGGCGCCGCCGAAGCCCTGGTGGCGGGTGCTGGCGCGGCAGTTCGCGAGCCCGCTGATCTACATCCTTTTCGTCGCCGCGCTGCTCGCCGTGGCGCTCGGGCATGTCGGCGACGCCGGCGTGATCCTCGCTGTGGTGATCATCAACGCGCTGATCGGCAGCTTCCAGGAGGGCCGCGCCGAGCGCTCGATGGCCGCGCTGCGTCGGCTCGCCGAGCTGCAGGTGCGGGTGCGCCGCGGCGGGCGGGAGACGACCGTGCCGGCGCGCGACCTGGTGCCCGGCGACCTGATGCTGCTGGCCGCCGGCGACGCGATCGGCGCCGACGCCCGGCTGCTCGAGGCCGCGCAGCTGCAGGTCGCCGAGGCGGCGCTGACCGGCGAGGCGGTTCCGGTGACCAAGGCGGTGGCGCCGCTGCCGGAAGGCACCGGGCTGGCCGACCGGCGCAACATGGTGTACTCCGGCACCCACGCCACCGCCGGGCGCGCCGTGGCCGTCGTCGTGGCTACCGGGGCCTACACCGAGGTCGGCCGCATCGCGCGGCTGACCAGCAGCGCGCAGGAGCCGTCGACGCCGCTCGAGCAGCGCATCGCGCAGTTCGGGCGCTGGCTGGTGGCGGCCGCGCTCGGGCTGTTCGCGCTCGTCGTCGCGCTCGGCCTGCTGCGCGAGCTGCCGCTGGCCGACGTGCTGATGGTCGCGATCAGCCAGATGGTGTCGATGGTGCCCGAGGGCCTGCCGGTGGCCATGACGATCGCGCTGGCGGTCGGCATGCAGCGCATGGCGGCGCGCGGCGCGATCATCCGCCGCCTGGCCGCGGTCGAGACGCTGGGCTCGACGACGGTGATCTGCAGCGACAAGACCGGCACGCTGACGCGCAACCAGATGACCGTCAAGGCGCTGTGGCTGCCAGGCGAGGGCGGCGCCGGCCGCTCGATCACCGTCGGCGGCAGCGGCTACGTGCCCGAAGGCGAACTCGCCGAGGACGGGCAGGCGGTGGCCGCCGGCGAGTCCGCGCTGCAGCCGCTGCTGCAGGCCGCAGCGCTGTGCAACGACGCCGAACTGCTGCCGCCGGAGGGCGAGCGCGCCGACTGGTCGGTGCTCGGCGACCCGACCGAGGGGGCGCTGCGCGTGGTCGCGGCCAAGGCCGGTGTCGACCTCGCCGCGCTCACCAAGGCGGCGCCGCGCGAGGCCGAGTGGCCCTTCGACGCCGAGACCAAGCTGATGGCCACCCGCCACCGGATGGATGGCGCGCCGCGACGCGTCTGGATCAAGGGCGCGCCCGAGGCCGTGCTGCGGTTGATCGATGGCGACGGCGCCGCGGCACGGCAGGCCGCCGATCGGATGGCCGAGCAGGCGATGCGCGTGCTGGCCTTCGGCACCGTCGACGACGAGGCGCTCGACGGCGCCGCGGACTTCGCCGCCCTGGCCGGGCGCGTCCGCTTGCTCGGCCTGATGGGCCAGATCGACCCGCCGCGCGAGGAGGTGCGCCAGGCGGTGGCCGAGTGCCACGCCGCCGGCATGCGCGCGATCATGGTCACCGGTGACCACAAGCTCACCGGCCTGGCCATCGCGCGCGAACTCGGCATCGCCCGCGCCGACGCGGAGGACCTCGCCATCGACGGTCCCGAGCTCGAACGCATGGGCGAGGCTGAGTTGCGCGACGCGCTGCCGCGCGTGGCCGTCTTCGCGCGCGTGCAGCCGGCGCAGAAGCTGCGCATCGTCGAGGCCCTGCAGGCCGAGGGCGAGGTCGTCGCGATGACCGGCGACGGGGTCAACGACGCGCCGGCGCTGGCCCGGGCCGACGTCGGCGTCGCGATGGGCATCACCGGCACCGAAGTCGCCAAGAGCGCGGCCAAGATCGTCATCACCGACGACAACTTCGCGACCATCGTCGGCGCGGTCGAGCAGGGGCGCGTCGTCTACGGCAACCTGAAGAAGGTCATCCTCTACCTGTTCGCGACCTCGCTGGCCGAGGTCGCGGTGCTGCTGCTGGCGCTGTTCGCCGGCCTGCCGCTGCCGCTGGCGGCGGTGCAGATCCTGTGGATCAACATCGTCACCGAAGGCACGGTGACGGTGAACCTGGTGATGGACCCGCCGGACGGCGACGAGATGCGCCGCCGCCCGGTCGCACGCGACGATCGGCTGCTCGACAACGCGCTGCTCAAGCGCGTGGCGCTGATGATGCCGACGATCGCCGCGGTGACGCTGGGCTGGTTCGCTTTTCGCATCGGCCAGGGTGCGCCGCTCGAGCTGGTGCGCACCGAGACCTTCACCGTGCTCGCGATGTGCCAGTGGTTCAACGTGCTGAACTGCCAGTCGGCGACGCGCTCGGCGCTGACGCTGACCCTGCTGCGCAACCCCTGGCTGCTCGGCGGCCTCACGCTGTCGGTCGCCTTGCAGGGCCTGGTGCTGTACGCGCCGCCGATGAACGCGCTGTTCCACACGGTGCCGCTCGACCCGTCGTCGCTGTGGCCGCTGGTCGTGCTGGCGAGCGCGGTGCTGTGGGTCGAGGAGGCGCGCAAGCTGGTCGTGCGCGCGCGTCGATGAACTCGCTGCCGTCGCTCGCGCTGCAGTTCCTGCTCTGCGCGGCGCTGATCGCGCGCGCCGGCTTCGTGCTCAGCGAGAGCGCCGACCAGATCGCCGACGCGCACGGCTGGGGCCGCGGCTGGGTCGGGCTGGCGCTGCTGGCCACCGTCACCTCGCTGCCCGAGCTGGCCTCGGGGATCAGCGCGGTGGCCTGGGTCGATGCGCCGAACCTGGCCGTCGGCAACGCGCTCGGGGCCTGCGTGTTCAACCTGTTCTTCCTGGTGATCGTCGACGCCTTCCAGCCGGCGCAGCCGATCTATCGCCACGCCAGCCCGACGCACCTGCTGTCGGCGGCCTTCGGCGTCGTGCTGCTCGGGCTGGCCGCGCTCGGCCTGCTGGCCGGCTCGCGCACGCCGGTGGTGTTGAATCTCGGCCTGACGAGCCCGCTGCTGCTGGCGCTGTACATGTTTATCTGGCCGCCGTTCTATCGCTGGGTG
>CALJUI010000001.1 GCA_937975735.1 uncultured Rubrivivax sp. | reverse complement strand
CGAGCACGCCGAGCTCGCCCATCTTGCGCCACAGGTCCATCGGGAACTGGTCGCTGCGGTCGATCTCGGCGGCGCGCGGGGCGATCTCGGCGTCGGCGAACGCGCGCACCGCGTCGCGCAGCGCGTCGATGTCCTCGCCGAGTTGGAAGTTCAGGCCGGGCAGGTTCATGGCGGTCTCCGTGAAGGTTGAGTCGTTCGGGGCGCCGGATCAGCGCCTGCGCGCGGACTTGGCACCGGCCAGCAGGCTGCGGCAGCGCGCCTCGTGCTGACCGATCTCCTGCAGCGTGACGTCGATGTCCTCGCGCTGGCGCTCGAGCTGGCTGCGATGCTCGCCGAGCACGGCGAGGAAGGCATGCAGCTGCTGCGTCGTGTCCGACGGCGAGTCGTACATGTCGACCAGCTGCTTGATCTCCTGCAGGCTCAGCCCCAGGCGCTTGCCGCGCAGGGTCAGCTTCAGCCGCGTGCGGTCGCGCTGGGTGTAGACGCGGTTGCGACCGGCGCGCGCCGGCGCGATCAGGCCCATGTCCTCGTAGAAGCGGATCGCCCGCGGCGTCACGTCGAACTCCTGCGCGAGCTCGGTGATCGTGTAGCGGTGGACGCCGGACGGGACGGACATGGTTAGACTGACGTTGACGTAAACGTAAATGTAGCGCCATGGCCAACCCGCTCGAGGCCGAACTCGACTACCCGTTCGGCGATGCCCTGCCCGCGCCGGGCACGACCACCGAGGTCGCCCCCGACGTGCGCTGGCTGCGCATGGCGCTGCCCTTCGCGCTCGACCACATCAACCTGTGGCTGCTGCGCGACCGCGACGGCGAGCGCGAGGGCTGGACCATCGTCGACTGCGGCATCACCAACGACGCCACCCGCGAGGCCTGGGATCGCATCTTCGCGACCGAGCTGCAGGGGCTGCCGGTGCTGCGCGTGATCGTCACCCACATGCACCCGGACCACATCGGCCTGGCGCACTGGCTGACCGAGCGCTGGTCGACACCGGAGCACGAGTGCCGGCTGTGGATCAGCGCCACCGACTGGAACGCCGCGCGCATGGCCAGCCAGGCGACGACCGGCTTCGGCGGCGAGGCGGCGGCGCGCCACTTCGCCCGCCACGGCCTGACCGACCCCGACGCGCTGGCCAAGGTGCGCGCACGCTCGAACTACTACGCCAGCATGGTGCCGCAGGTGCCGGGCCGCTTCCGCCGGCTGATGGACGGCATGGTGCTGCATGTCGGCGACCGTGACTGGCGCTGCATCGCCGGCTACGGCCACGCACCGGAGCACATCGCGCTGCACTGCGCCGACGCCGGCGTGCTGATCAGCGGCGACATGGTGCTGCCGCGCATCAGCACCAACGTCAGCGTGATCGACGTCGAGCCCGAGGCCGACCCGCTGCCGCTGTACCTGCGTTCGATCGCCGCGATGCGCGCGCTGCCGGCGGACACGCTGGTGCTGCCGTCGCACGGCAAACCCTTCCGCGGCCTGCACCGGCGCATCGACCAGCTGCACGCCCACCACGACGAGCGCTTTGCCGACGTGCTGCGGGCCTGTGCCGAGCGGGCCTGCAGTGCGGCCGACCTGCTGCCGGTGCTGTTCCGGCGCCCGCTCGACCTGCACCAGACGACCTTCGCGATGGGCGAGGCCATCGCCCACCTGCACGCCCTGTGCAGCGACGGTCGCCTGCGCCCGCAGCCGATGCAAGACGGCGTGCAGCGTTTCCGCACCGTGGCGCCGGGCTGATCCGGCGCGTTGGAAACGAAAAGGGCAGGTTCATCACCTGCCCTTCCCGCTGCGCCGTTCGAGCCCACCGAATGCACGGCGACTGAGGCGCGATCCCTGTGCTTACCGACTGACAGCACTCGCAGCCAGTGTGCCGGGGGTCGGTGCGAAAGGCATCCCCCTAAAGTATCAGAATCGGCCCTGAAGCTTGGGGGGCGGCCATCCGACCGTGCGCAGGCTCAGTCGAGCGCCGGCAGCAGGCTGTCGCGCAGCTCGCCACGCGCGGTCTCGTAGCCGGGCAGGACCGAGCGCACGACGTCCCAGAACGCCGGGCTGTGATTCATCTCGCGCAGGTGGGCCAGTTCATGGGTCACGACGTAGTCGATCACCGGCAGTGCGAAGTGCACGAGCCGCCAGTGCAGCCGGATCGAGCCGTCGGCGCCGGCGCTGCCCCAGCGGGTCGCCGCCGAACTCAGCGACAGGCGGCGCACATGCACGCCGAGCCGCGCAGCGAAATGCGCGCAGCGCTCCTCGAAGATGCGCCGCGCCTGCCGCTGCAGCCAGCTCTGCACGACGTCGCGCACCTGCGCCGGCGTGGCGGTCGCGGGCAGGCCCAGGTGCAGGGTCAGCCGCGGCACGCCGGGCAATGCGTCGGCGTCGGTGTTGAGTACTGCGCCGCTGACCCGCGGATCGAACACCAGGATCACCGTTTCGCCGAGGAAGGGCAGCGATGCGCCGTCACGCCACTCGATGCGCGAGGCCTCGAGCCGCCGCGTGCGCGCCTGCTGCTCCTGCAGCTTGCGCAGGATCCAGGCCGACTTCTCCTGCAATGCGGCGTCGATCTCGGCCAGTGTCACCCAGCGCGGCGCGCTCACGGCCAGCCCTTCGGGGCCGACCGTGAAGCCGATGCTGCGACGGCGAGCCCGACGCAGCGCGTAGCCGATGCGGTGGCCGTCCAGCCGCGCCTCGCGCTGCGCCTTCGGGTGCACGGGCAGGGCCGGCGTCGCCGGTTCGGGGGGCGCGGCAGGCGCCGGCGCCTCGGCCGCCAACGGCCCGTCGTCGAACAGCGACAACTGGGTGGGGGGCGGCGCGGGCATGGCGGCGATTCTAGGAGGCGACCCGGTAGGCCTCGGGATCGATGCGCCGCATTTCGGCCTCGATCCAGCCTTCGACCTCGCGCATCAGTTCCTCGGGCTCGCGGCCCTCGACCGGAATCGGCCGGCCGATCGACACGTCGATGAGCCCTGGCCTCAGCAGGAAGCTCTTGCGCGGCCAGCAGCGCGCCGAGTTCACCGCGATCGGCACGATCGGCGTGCCGGTGGCGATGGCCAGCCGGGCCGCGCCGCTCTTGTAGACCCCCTGCCCGCCGCGCGGCGTGCGCGTGCCCTCGGGGAACATGATGACCCAGCCGCCCTGGGCCATGATGCGCCGGCCCTGCTCGGCGACCTTGGCCCAGGCCTCGGCGCGCTTGGATCGATCGATGTGGATCATGTCCAGGCGGCCCATCGCCCAGCCGAAGAAGGGCACGTACAGCAGCTCGCGCTTGAACACGTAGGCCAGCGGGTGCGGCATGATCGTCGGGAAGGCGAAGGTCTCCCAGGTCGACTGGTGCTTGGGCGCCAGCAACACCGAGGCCTTGCCCTGCGCCGCAGTCGGCACGTTCGCCAGGCCGCTGACGCGGTAGCGCACGCCGCAGATCACCTTGGCGCCCCAGATCGCCACCCGCAGCCAGCCGGCGCACATCCAGTACAGCGCCGTGCTCGACAGGAACAGCGACGCCACCAGCACCGCCAGCGCCCAGGGCACCACGGTGACCACCAGCCACAGCACGAACAGCAGCGAGCGGATCGCGGCGAGCAGCGTGCTCACGATGACAGTGCACCGCTCTCGGAGTCGGCGGCCTCGTGCCGCCGCAGCAGCCAGTCGGCGAAGGCCGGGAGGTCGTCGTGGACCTGCGTCGCCGGCACCTTGGCCAGCACCTGCGCCAGCGCAGCCTCGTCGAGCGTGGCGGCGCGCCCGGTCAGCACGAGGTGCGGCTCGCAGCCCGCCGCGGCCGCGGCCTCCAGGTCGCGCAGCGTGTCGACGACCATCGGCACCGAGGCCAGGTCGATGCCGTAGCGCCTGCCGATCTCGATCATCATGCCCGGCAGCGGCTTGCGGCAGTCGCAGTGCTCCTCGGGCGCGTGCGGGCAGAAGAACACCGCGTCGATGCGTCCGCCCTGGCCCATCAGCTGGCGGTTCATGTGCGCGTGGACCGCGTTGACCGAGGCCATGTCGATCATGCCGCGGCCGATGCCCGACTGGTTGGTTGCCACCACCGCATGCCATCCGGCGTGGTTCAGCCTCGCGATGGCCTCCAGCGCCCCGGGCACCGGCGTCCACTCCTCGGGTGCCTTCACGTGGTCCTCGCGATAGACGTTGAGCACCCCGTCGCGCCCGAAGATGATGACCTTGACGGCGTGCATCGTTGCCTTGATTCAGGACGCGAGGCGGGACAGGTCGGCGACGCGGTTCATCGCCCGGTGCAGCCCGTTCAGCAGCGCCAGCCGGTTGCGGCGCAGCGCCGGGTCGTCGGCGTTGACCATCACCGCGTCGAAGAACGCGTCGACCGGCGACTTCAGCGCCGCCAGGGCCTGCAGCGACGCGGCGTAGTCGCCGGCCTCGAAGGCCCGGTCGGCGGCGGCGCCGGCGTCGCCGATCGCCTCGGCCAGCGCGCGCTCGGCCGGCTCCGCGAAGAGCGCCGCCTGCGCGCCGGTGTCGGGCACTTCGTCGGACTTGCGCAGGATGTTGCCGACGCGCTTGTTCGCGGCGGCCAGCGCCTCGGCCTCGGGCAGGGACGCGAAGGCGCGCACGGCGGCCAGGCGCTGCGGCAGCTCGGCCCAGCTGTCGGGCCGCAGCGCGACCACCGCGTCGACCTCCTGCGCGCTGAAGCCCTGCTCGCGAAGGTAGCCGGTCAGGCGCTCGTGCATGAAGTGCAGCACCTCGGCCTGCGCCTGGCCGTGGCCGTCGGGGAAGGCGCGGAAGGCCACCGCCACCAGTTCCGGCACCGACAGCGGCAGGCCACGCTCGACCAGCATGCGGATCACGCCGAGCGCGTGCCGGCGCAGCGCGAAGGGGTCCTTGTCGCCGGTCGGCAGCTGGCCGATGCCGAACAGGCCGGCCAGGGTCTCGAGCTTGTCGGCCAGCGCGACCGCGACGCCGGCCGGATTGCGCGGCAGTTCGTCGCCGGCGAAGCGGGGTCGGTAATGGTCCTCGATCGCGAAGGCGATGGCCTCGGTCTCGCCGTCGTGGCGCGCGTAGTAGCCGCCCATCACGCCCTGCAGCTCCGGGAACTCGCCGACCATGTCGGTCAGCAGGTCGGCCTTGGCCAGCAGCGCGGCGCGGTCGGCGGCGGCGGCCAGCGCGGCGCCGCCCAGGCGCTGGCCGATCTCGCGCGCGATGCGCCGCACGCGTCCGGTGCGCTCGCCCTGCGTGCCGAGCTTGCCGTGGTAG